>DATBMP010000416.1:0-2523 GCA_036554845.1 Pyrinomonadaceae bacterium | reverse complement strand
ATTTCGGATTGCGGATTGCGGATTTCTTAAGTATGAGGGGTTGACTATAAACAAAGATAAGGATGGGGCATATTCGAAATCTCGAAATTCCAAATTCCAAATTCCAAATTCCAAATATTCCAAATATTCCAAATTCCAAATTCCGCAATCCGCAATCCGCAATCCGAAATTGAATTTACAATGGCCTCCCGAATCGACATTTTCAAACAGATGCTGGCGAGTGATCCGATCAACACCAGCATTCTTTTTGGCCTGGCTAAGGAATACGAGAAGGCGGGTGCTGATCCCGAGATGATCGAAACGCTCGATCGTTATCTCGAGATTTCTGACGACGAAGGAAATGCTTACGGTATGCTCGCCCGCGCTTACGAGAGAACGGGCAACCGAGACAAAGCTAAAGAGATTTACCAACGAGGAATCGATGCCGCATTGGCCCACGGTCATCCTTCGATGGCCGAAGAATATCGAATGACGTTATCGAACGACTATGAAGACTGATACAAAAGTACTGAAGCTGGTTCGCAAAACCGAGTCCACTGCTGAGGCGACCGCTCCTACTCCGGCGATCGAACCGCGCACCCCTGACCGTGCCAAGCCCCAGAAGCCGACACAGCCAAAACGTTTGACGCCTGTCGCCACTCTTGAGTCATACCAGGATCACGGTCTCAGCCGCGATCAAATGGTCGACATCTTTCGCACGATGTACACGTCGCGACGACTCGATGATAAAGAGATCCAACTCAAGAACCAGAACAAGATCTTTTTCCAGATCAGTGGCGCTGGTCATGAGGCGGTGCTGGTTGCAGCAGGATTTGCACTGAAACCAGGTTACGACTGGTTTTATCCCTACTATCGCGATCGCGCACTCTGTTTACAGCTGGGTATGACACCGCTCGAGCAACTGCTCTCTTCAGTAGCAGCTGAAAAAGATCCCAACTCGCACGGACGTCAGATGCCTTCGCATTGGGGGCACAAAAAACTGAACATCGTGTCGCAGTCCTCTCCTACCGGAACGCAGCTGTTGCAGGCAGTCGGCTGCGCGGAAGCGGGTTACAGAATAAAGCTCGTAAAAGAATTGAAGAGCCGCATTTCGGAGTTTCATGAAGACGAGGTTGTGTACGTCTCGTTTGGTGATGGCACTTCGAGTGAAGGCGAGACCTGGGAAGCTTTGAACACCGCCTGCAATCTGAAACTGCCCGTGCTCTTTTTGTTGGAAGACAACGGTTACGCGATTAGCGTTCCCATTGAAGTGCAAACAGCAGGCGGCAGCTTTTCTAAACTCGTTGAGAACTTTCCGAATCTTCTGGTGGAGCGCTGTGATGGAACTGACGTGCTCGAGTCGCTCGCGGTGCTGCGCCGAGCTGTCGAACATTGCCGCACTGGTGCAGGCCCAGCACTTGTTCACGCTAAGGTCATCCGACCTTACTCGCATTCACTGTCTGACGACGAAAAGCTTTATCGCCCTGATGAGGAACGTACCGCGGATTCAGAACTTGACCCCATCAAGAGGTTTGGTGCGTTACTGATCGATAAAGGAATCATCGATCAAGACGGCCTGCAACAAGTTAAAGACGAAGCAGATCGGGTCATCGCGGAAGCCACCGATATTGCGCTGGCGAGCCCGCAACCTGATCCTTCAACCGCCACGATGTACGTCTATTCGGGGGATGTAGATCCGACGTCGAAGGATTTTGACACCGAAGAGAAGGCTCAGCTTTCAGGCAATCCTGGAACGATGGTGGATCTGATCAACCGCTGTTTGCATACTGAAATGGAGCGTGATCCTCGCATCGTCGTGTTCGGCGAAGACGTCGCTGACTGTTCGCGCGAATCGTATCTCGAGACCGTGAAGGGCAAAGGCGGCGTCTTCAAGGTCACCGCCAATCTGCAACGAAAGTTTGGCAGCGCGCGTGTCTTTAATTCGCCTTTGGCCGAAGCGAACATCGTCGGTCGCGCGATCGGTATGGCAACTCGTGGTCTAAAGCCCGTTGTCGAGATTCAGTTCTTCGACTATATCTGGCCCGCGATGCACCAGATTCGAAATGAACTTGCATTGTTGCGTTGGCGTTCGGGGAATGAATGGAAAGCGCCGATGGTTATTCGTGTTCCGATCGGCGGCTATCTAAAGGGCGGCGCGGTTTATCACTCACAATCCGGAGTATCAACGTTCACACAGATTCCCGGATTGAGGGTGGTCTATCCATCAAGTGCACTTGATGCCAATGGTCTGCTGCGAACAGCGATTCGGTGCGACGATCCGGTTTTGTTCCTGGAACACAAGCATCTCTACCGCCAGGCCTACAATAAGTCGCAATACCCACCGGACGAATTTCTGATTCCATTTGCTAAAGCGAAGACGGTGCGTGAAGGTAGTGATTTAACGATCATTACTTATGGAGCTCTGGTGCAACGTTCAGTTGTGGCTGCAAAGCAGGCCGAGCAACAGGGCATCAGCGTGGAGATAATTGACCTGCGGAGTTTGAATCCTTACGACTGGGACGCAATCTCTAAGTCTGTTCAGAA
>DATBMP010000040.1:0-4245 GCA_036554845.1 Pyrinomonadaceae bacterium | reverse complement strand
GCGCGACACCGCTTTGGATCGTGCTCTGTCGGAACCATTAAACAGATCCAAAGCGGTGTCGCGCTGCGCTTGCCACCGCACTCCAAAATTCGACAATCGTCAATTGCCACACTCTGCGTTCGTCCGTGTAATCACTGGTGCGAAACGCACCTGATACTCAACGGACGTTAGAAATGCGCAGATCATCGCTGGATAGTTATTTGGGGCACGATTATTCAGCACGTCGATCCAGAAATCATAGCCTCCCTGATCCGCCTCGCGCTGCAAATAACCAAAGTACTGCATCAGGACAAACGCACGATTGAACTCAGCATTAATCAGGTCCACGCTTTCAATCGCCTCGCGTAACGCCAACGCGCGACTGTGATTGAGATCGGTCCCCGCGTTATATCGATTGAGCAACGTCGTCCTCATTCCCGAAAGATCCACACCCGAACTCTGCTGGACCGTCGTGATCAACTCCTGCACAAAGCTCGAGGCCGTTGTGTGCATCGCATATTTCTGAACAAAAGCAGTTCGCTGCACAAACGCGAGCGTTAAGGCTTGTTTACTTGCCTCGAGATTTGCGTCGACTACTTGCCCACGGTCCAGTGTGAACTCGGGATGCGTCGGTCGCCGACCTAAACCGCCCTTATACAGGCGATAGACGAAGAATCCGGTTTGCTGAAACTCACGTTCGGCAAAGAAAGCTCCCGATACCCCGATTCGCCGGTTGCGCGCACAACTAATGTCATTCCCGCACGCAGTGATCTCGTTGGTCCAGTAGGCCAGCCCACCTGGATCGGGAGCGCGTCCAAGAAAATCGGTATAGTGCTGTCTTACAAAGAAATCCGCATTGTCGATCTGGTTGGTTGTGGGGATGTTCTGCATCGCGCGTAGAACATTCAGCCTTCCAGAAGAAGCTATCGGCTTTGTCGACCAGGATTGCGGTAATGGATCGGCATTACTCATCAAAAGACTCTTGAGGTGAGTTCTTGTCAGATGAGAATTCTCTGCGCAAAGCAACGCAGCTGCGCCTGAAACGTGTGGCGTAGCCATGGACGTTCCACTCAATGAACCGTAATCACCACGAAGTGTGCTGACGATTCCCACGCCCGGTGCGGCGATGTCCACACTGTTCGCACCGAAATTCGAGAAGCCGGCAGGGTTGTCATTCTGATCAGAAGCTGCGACAGCAATGATGCTTGGCGAATCATAACTCGCTGGATAAAACGGAATCGTATCGTTGTCATTGTTCCCATTGCCGGCAGCACAGACGTTTATGATGCCGGCATTCCCGGCGAGATCGATCGCGTCCTTCAACGCTTGATCAAAGGATGGTGCTTCAGGCGCACCACCCCAACTGCTGTTGGTCACGCGCACGTTGATCCCACGCTGCCGCATCATCGCTGCGTACTGATATGCCTCGATCACACTTGCTGAAGTTCCGTTGCCAGCGATGTCGTGTGATTTGATCGCCATAATGCCGACGGACCAGTTCACACCGACGACGCCCCGGCCATTGTTTCCTACTGCGCCGATGGTGCCGGCGACGTGAGTTCCATGACCGCCGTCGTCCATCGGATCTGAATCGTCGTTGATGGTGTCGATCCCGTGGAGATCGTCGATATAACCATTACCGTCATCATCGATCAGGTTCGTTGCTTTGTTTCGGCCCAATGAATCGACACCTGTCTCACCGGGGTTACGCCACATGTTCGCGCTGAGGTCTTCGTGGTTGTAATCCACACCGAGATCGATCACCGCCACGACCACGGAAGGAGTGCCTGTGGTTCTGTCCCACGCGCTCGGTGCCTGGATGCGATTCATTCCATAAAGGTCACCCAGGCGTGGATCATTCGTGGTTGCTTGAATGCGATAGATAAAGTTCGGTTGCACCGATTCAACGCCAGGCAGGTAGCGATGACGGTTCACGGCTTCCTCCACTGAGACGCCCGCTTTCAATCGAACTCTTTGCCATCCAACTGTTTTGAGATCTCTTGCAGTCTCGGCCACGAGCTCGCGCATTAGAGTCTTGTGCAAAGTTCCGGGGGCGAACTTGATTAGTATTTCACCTTCGACATAGTCGCCCGCGGAGTCGGTAGGTTGCGTCTTTGAATGCTGAGTAAAGGTGAGAAGGACGAGTGCAAGCAACGGTGTGAGAAAGAATTTGAATACGCGAGAATTCATTGGGCCTTTTCCAAAGGAGATTCCAAATTGGACCAGAATCTTTTAGCGGGCGACCTTAACACCTACTGAGACTGACGGCAAAGTCGGTTTTGCAACGCCTGAAGTTCATCAAGATGTGCCGCGTCATGTTCGCACAGCATAACGATTAGATCAGAAAGCTTAACACGCCCGACACCCTGTAGATCGCCTTCTCGTGCTAGTTGGTCCTGCTTCTGGTTTTGCAGCAGAACAAGGTTTCTCGTACGTGCTTTTGAGAACTCGTTCAGCGCGTGGTGAATATCCTGCTGATTGTAATTCCGCTCGAATGCCAGATGCGCACCATCAATATCGGGAAGCTGTGGGTGGTCCTCATTGAGTATTCGTTTGAACCTCTCTTCGTACCCGTCAGACTCAATGTCCCGCAGGTGACAGACGTGTTCTGTAACCGAAAACTCATCGGCAGAAAGCTTTTCGTGTACCAGGACCTCCGGAATACCTTCAACAATGTGGGCCAGGTTTGCCGGGGTTTGGGCCAAGACCGCGAGAACTGCCTGAAATTCTGCTCTTTCCATATGACTTCTCTCTTCTTGAGACTTATTGCATTCAATTTGCTGCGTTCATGACACAGAAATGCAATCTTGTTTTGGCAAAAAGTAGCGCCCAACTTTTCTAATTTACTGCAAACAGGGGGGAAGTTCCGATGAAGCTCCGGAGTTTACATCTCTTGCCGGTGTTCTTGACTGTTGGTCTATTAGCTGTCGCGTCAGACGTGTCGGCTACGACGTGGTACTTTTCCGGTGATATGAACCTCTGCACGAAATGCCCAGCCGATGCGAACGTTCTACCGATGCGGGTCAACCCACTCTTGAGCGTGGACCATACCGAGCAGCCCTTCGTTGGCTTCATCGGTGGTGGATTGTCAATCAGCGAGACTTCTCGTTTTGATTTCATGCCACGAATTACCTTGGACGATAACGTCGGTGGCGACACGTTCATCGCAACGAAAGGACCAGGTGAGCTGACCATCAGCGCCAATCGAAGAGATGATTCCATGCGGTTTACTGATGGAAGAGTTCCCAACGGCGTGATCTCTTTGCCCGAGCCGGCAACGCTGCTCCTGCTGGGAACGGGTTTGTCGGGTCTCGCAGCGGCGGTTTGGAAGAGACGCAGAGACACGAGGAATTCGATCTGACAACGCTCTCTCGAATTAATCGATTTAAACCTAATAAGGAAGGGTTTGCGTGAATTCTAGTCCGTCTATTGTTGCGCTTAGCGAGGATTCAAATATCTACATGGTTGTGGATGAACGAGGAAGAACGATTGGTACCGGGACGAAAGAAGTATGTGAAGTGCTCGCTACCCTCACCGCGAAACCATCTCTTCAACGCTCTCTTGATTCACGGCGCTCAGTCCCGCAACCGTCCCGCGACAACATCCGTTCCGCGATCAAGATCTTCTAATTAGCTGAACCAGGAACAGAACAACACTCCGGTGCGGATGCAGTGCAAATCGAACACATAATGCCCCTCGCAAAGGCACGCGCTCATCACTACCTCACACATGAGTAGATGGATTAGTGCCGAACTACGTCAGACGTTCGCCCCACCGAGCAAAGCAATTGTGCGAATACTGCCTGATCGAGAAGGGGAATTACGGCTGCGAAGTCGATCACATCATCAGTGGAAAGCACAGCGGTTCCTCGGAGGCTGACAAACTCCCTTACGCTCCCTGCAACCGTGCGAAAGGTAGCGATGTGGGGTCGATTGGCACCACCTGCAGCGTTACGCGCAGAAGTCCACGAGGTTAAAATACAGATTACAACTTCCAAGATTGCAAATTTTAGAACGCGCACATTGCTCCGACACAGCTTCAAGACGAACGGTCAATCTTCACGGTTTGCACGCGGCGACTGAGGCGTTGTAGATCTCCTGCATCTTGCTGATGTAGGGCTTCTCGTAAAAGCTGACGTTGAACTTTTGCTCGATACAGTTGATGACTCTGTTGTCGAGCCCCTGCGCGGTCGCACGGTCTCTTACCCATTGCCCCAGGCCAGTGCCAATAGCTTCCGCGAGATTCACTTTCTCCTGCTTAAAGAGA
>DATBMP010000293.1:0-13369 GCA_036554845.1 Pyrinomonadaceae bacterium | reverse complement strand
CTCCAAATATTCCTTTGGCCAACAAACAGAAACCACAAAAACGAACGGCACGCATGACGCCTGTCACCGGGGCCGGCTCAAAGCGACGTGCCGCGATCGAGAAGCGTCCACGCGCGACCACACTAATCACCGGTGGCACAGGCTTTCTCGGCTCGCATCTAGTGCGTCAACTGGTCGAAGAAGGGACGAAAGACATCCGCGTGATGGCTACTTCCATCCCCGACTGGCTGGTCGATATTGGAGTCGAAACTTTCGCAGGCTCAATCTTAAGGCCGGACGATGTGGCGCGCGCTGTTGATGGTATTAAAGAGGTCTACCATCTCGCTGGAAGAGTCTCGCGCGAACGTGAAGATGCTAAAGATATGTACGCGGTCCATGTCGAAGGCACCCGTCTTTTAAGCGATGCAGCAAAAACTGCTGGCGTGAAAACAATCGTCGTCGCCTCGACCAGCGGCACGATTGCCGTGACCAGTGACGGCGACATCATTCCTGACGAACTCTATCCGCCGCCACTCGACATCATCACGCGCTGGCCCTACTACGCCAGCAAGGTCTACCAGGAGATGGCCGCGTTGGAACGATTCCACGGAAAAGGTCTGCGTCTGGTGATTGTGAATCCGAGTTTGCTATTGGGTCCCGGTGACGATCGTCTCAGTTCGACCAAGGTTGTACTCGACTTCCTCTCACGAAAGATCGGTGCAGTACCAACCGGTGGACTGAGTTTTGTTGATGTGCGCGATGCGGCGCGAACTTTTCGCATCGCGATGAAGAAGGGACGTCACGGCGAACGATATCTTCTGGGTGCGGCCAACTGGACTTTTGAACGGTTCTTTGGACGGCTGGAGCGGTTAACAAAGATCTCCGCTCCAAAGTTGGCCCTGCCTTCGAAGTTCATGGTTGCAGGATCCAAGCTCGTGGATTCGCTTTTTAAGCAATGGGATCTTGCCTCACCGGTCGAGCCGGGCGCAATCGAGATGGCGCAGTACTTCTGGTATTTGAACTGCGCGAAGGCCGCACGCGAACTGGGCTTCAAACCTCGCGACCCCGGCGAGACTCTTCACGACACGGTGGTCTATCTACGAGAGAACTTCCTCGGCGGTGACGCTTTCAGAAAATAGTCCGCGTTTGTTTACTCACCTAACGCCGCGTACTTGAATACTCTAAAACGATATCGCTGCTGATCGCGGATGCTCTTGGCAATCTGGCCGTGAAGGTTGTCGTCCCACTTCGTGTACTGCCCGATGAACTTATCCGCCTCGGCTTTGCTTCCTGAATACTGAACTTCCAGAGTCTTTCGCAACATGCTTTCGACGACGCTATTGTACTTGTCGTAGTGAATTCGTAGCTTGCCGTTCTCGAAAGTTAGCAGCCCATTCTCAAGAAAATAGTTCCACTGCATCAGCTGCATAGTTTGATAAGGCTGGTCCCGTCGCGGTTTGTTGTTCTGCAGGACGCGCAGGATGCCGCTCGCATAAACTGCACGCAGCTGGGCGTCGGTGTAGTAGTTTGTTTTTCTTAACGCAGGAGCAGCGAAGAGAGAAACCAGATCCGCTTTCATCTCTTCCAGTGCGCTCGCATTCTCCTGCAATGCCTCATCAAGATCACGATTGTCGCGAGTGCGATCCACTCCAAGGTAGTGGCCCACCTCATGCCAAAGTGTGCGGTAAAAGTTTCCCTCGGAGGTCAGATCGTTCTTATGTTCAGGGGCGACTGCCGCTTCCCAGTTGCGAGAAGTGCCTTCAAAGATGTTTGGCTCGCGCATGATGTTCGCGCGCAGCAAAATCGTCCGTCCATAACGACGCGCCAGATAGCTCTCGTTCGGCAGAATTGTGGCAGTGTTGCCGCCACGAGACTGACCAAAATCAGCGACAACATCGTAAGCGCCGACGGGGATGTCCTCACGAATCTTCTTGCGATGATCGTAAGGAAGTGAGTCTTCGATCGCCTGTAGACCTTTTAACGCTTGTCGCAGCGCGGTGGTCTCTTGCTGCCGCGTTGACAACAGACTAAACGCGAAGAAGGTCTTCACGCCAAACAACTCATCATCATACGTTTCGTATGAACCAATTTGTGCGTTGAGGTTCTTGAAGCGACCGGTGATCCACGAAGCATCACCCGATTCGTAGTCGTTTGAGAGAAGATCGCGCGCACGATTTCTTAAGTAGCGCGCAAACTCTTCATCGTCCTGGTCCAAATCATCAGCTGCCGCATTGAGCAATGCGTGCGCTTGCATCAGTTCATCTGCATAAGCGATTGCGTACGGGACCGCATAAAACGCTGGTTTCGATTTGAGGTGAGATTTGAGTTGATCTGCCAGACCCAAGTGCATGGTGTTCAGCACCGGATGTTTCTCAAGCGCCTTAAGGTCGCTTTGGATACTCGACACCATTCCGCGTCTCACCACTGAGCGCAGATCCATAATCTGGTTTCGACTCTCGGGGTTCGCGGTCAGGAAAGTCTCGATCTCCTCTTTGGTCACGCCCCACGGATAGACATTCTTTCCTGGTTTTGAACTGTCCACCGGAAGGAACGGCTCGCGTTTGTTTTCGAGCGTGGTAGCGATTGGTCCCTGATTCAGTCGATAGAGCGTCAGCAGGTTCTGGGTAGCAGGAGTTCCGCCAGTTCGAGCATCAAGTTGACGGAGTTTTTGTTCCGCCGAAAGAGCTTCGGGATGGCGCTGTTGTTCGTAGAGTCGCTGAAAGATCTTGCCAACTGCCAGGAGTTTCTCGATGGCCTTTTTTTCGCCTGCCGTGAGATGCGACACTTCAGGTGCGAGCCGCAGGGTCTGCGTTTTGTCGATCAGTGGTTGGCTCTTTTCGAGTGGCCAGTAGCCAGCCGGTAGAGCGCTTTTCGTATTCATGGGAGATCCGGTTTGAGAGATCGCAATAGTGGAGAGAAGAAGAATTGCGGCAAACACGAAGATTTTGTTCATTGATATACGCCTTATTGGGTTTTGGTTCATTGTTACCAATCCGAGAGGCTTCGTCCAGTTGAGGCGCTAACACAGAGTCTGACCATCTTCATCTGTCACTGATTTGATGCGCCATTCGTCTGACGCATGAATTTTGCACCGAACGTTTCACTGGGAATCCTACATTTCAATCCCCGGCATCGACATTGCACTATCGAGTAGTGCATGGCGGTTCTATTTCAAGCAATAGTTCGGCGGTGGCGACGGCAACGCAGACGACAAATCGTAGGTCGTGCCTACGACATGGCTTTGGAAGTTGCGCGAGTGGTGCCCGAAGGATCGCGCGTCCTGGATGTTGGATGCGGCAACGGGTTCATAGCACACCATTTGACTGGCTTGCTCGGTTCAAGAGTCGTCGGTTTGGATGTGAATGAGAACATCGAAGCGAAGATTCCTTACTTTCCTTACGATGGGAGACACTTCCCTGTCTCAGATCAGAGTTTCGATGCGGTCCTCTTGTGTTACGTCCTGCATCACGCGCAAAACTGTAGTCTGGTGCTGGCCGAGGTCCGTCGGGTTCTGAAACCTGGCGGGCTTGTGTTTGTTTACGAAGACGATCCCACAGGACGCTGGAACCAGATGGTCTGCTGGACTCACGATCGCAAGTGGCGACACCGCACTGGACCATGCACGTTTCGGTTGGCTCAACATTGGCGCAGTGTGTTTGATAAAGCGGATTTTGACGTCGTGCTTGAACGACCACTGTCGCGTTGGCGCAATCTCGCGCATCCGGTAAGTCGCAATCTTTTTGTTCTGAGGAGTATCGGCTCCCGCAGTCTCATGGATCCATCACCGCGCACCGAACCAGTTGGTTCCACTGCCAAGAGTGAAGCCTATGCTGCAGCGTGAGTGGTCCAATTTTCCTGGGGAAGTGATACTTCATCTCGGTCTTAAAAATCAGAAGATAGGATTTACAGAGTTCAGAAGTTGCCACGGGCTTGCCCCGTTGGTAGTTCACGTTCGCATCTACCAGTACTGGTCAAGCAATGATTCGGCTTCGCCGCCGGATGTGAGGCGTGGCTCCGCCCCGCCGCAGCCAAGCCTTTTGCATCTGGGCTCTGCCCCCGGTTCGGGCTCTGCCCCTCTCATCGAACTCTTCGCCGCCACTGAATTAGGTCCTTATCCATCAAGAGTGGTTCATTCTCAACCGGACATCCTTGCCAGATTCGAGCACTGGACCACCGATAATCTGTAGAGCGTTCCACCAATCCAGCGCGTACCGGATTCTGATGAATGTAATTCACCTTCTCCATAAACATGCCTTCACTGAAAATCGGCAAGACATTCTTTTCCGTTTGCCAGAGAGAGTATTGTAGTTTCGATCCCGCTCCTGATGCCGGAGTTGTTCCAGTGAGCTCTGGTACTTCTTTTCTTTCAAGTAGTCGATGACGCGGCGAGCAGTAAGGCCCTTCAGAACTCGAAGCAGTTCGGAATTACTTCGAGGTCGACTGGTAAGCAGATGTACATGGTCCATCATGACGACATAGGCGAAGAGCAAGAACCACTTGCGAGCTTCATCGATGGCCTGACAGAGAACTTTTTTCATCTGAGCGGAGCGGAAAACTGGCAATCGATTATGAGTGACCAGCGTTAAGTAAAGAGCCGGGCTGTCCTGAGAGATGAGGTAACGGTGAGTCATGAGGTTTTCCTTTTAGAGTGAGGTTATTGAAGCAAGTCAAATTAGCGGTGTTGATAGTGGTTGGTAAAGGGCAGAGCCCGAACCGGGGGCGGAGCCCAGATGCAAAAGGCTTGGCTGCGGCGAGGCGGAGCCACGCCTCACATCCGGCGGCGAAGCCGATCCAGAGGGGCTTGGTAGAAAAACGTGTTTGAGTCCGACTACGGCGAGGCGGAGCCACGTCTCACATCCGGCGGCAGAGCCGATCCAGAGGGGCTTGCTAGAAAAACGTGTTTGAGTCCGGCTGCGGCGAGGCGGAGCCACGCACATCCGGCGGCGAAGCCGAATCGTTGCTGGACCGGTATTGATTGCAGCTTGCGTGAACAAACCAACAGGCAAGCCCGTGGTATACACATCACTCCAGTTATACTTTCGTGACTCAAACGTTTAGAATCGTGCGCATAAAATTACATCACGAACTCGAATGTTTCACCCTCAGCGTGCAAATCAAACTAGGAGACTGGAAAAATGGCAGAAGGTACCCTCGACGAGAAAGCGGCAGTTGCTCTACTGAACGAGATTCTTGAGACTGAACTAGCTGGCGTTGTGCGTTATACCCATTACGCACTCATGGTCTTTGGACACAACCGCATCCCCATCACAGAGTGGTTGCGCGGAGAAGCCAGCACCTGTTTGTCGCACGCCAATGAAGCGGGAGAACTCGTCACACATTTCGGCGACCATCCCTCGCTGAAAATTGGCGCTCTGCTAGAAACTCATAAACACGGCATCAACGACATTCTGCTCGAGTCACTCGAGGCTGAGAAGGCGGGACTTCATTTATACCGACGACTGCTTGACCTTTCTATGGGCCGTTCCGTGCTCCTGGAAGAGTACGCGCGAAAGATGATCACCGAAGAAGAACTACATCTTGGTGAGGTGAACAAGATGCTTCGCAAGCCCGGTGACATAACACAGTATACGGCTTAACTCACTACCCTATTTGTCCCCAAACGCCCAGGCTAGGAGCACTGACAACTCATGGACGATCGCAGATCCAAACCTCGACTGAGTATCAGTCTGGACGCTGTCTGGGAACGCACGGGCGATGCGCCCGCAGCAAGAATGACGAACCTTTCTGAAGGTGGTTGCTTTCTCGATACGGTTGGGGAAGTGAGGCAAGGTGAGATTGTTGCCTTTCGGGTGTTGATGCCAAACGATGACGACTGGCTCTATCTGGAAGGCGAAGTACGACATCATGTCAAAGGCATCGGCTTCGGCGTCAAGTTCCTCGATCTAAACGAAGATCAGGAAGAGAAAGTAAAAGACTTGATTCGTATCGCGCGGGAAAGTGGTAGAAGATCAGCGTTAACCGCGGATCTTGTGGAAGAGTGAAGTCATTGACGATTGTCGATTGTCGATTGACGATGGTCGATTGTCGATTGGTTGGCGCCCCTTACCAGACTCTCAATCGTCAATCGTCAATCATCAATAACTTATGTCAGAAGCAAACAAAAGACTCGTTGAGCGCTGGTTCGAGGAAGTTTGGAATAAAGGTCGCGCCGAAGCTATCGAAGAGATGTTCGCCGCAGAAGGAATTGCGCACGGATTATCCGACGATGCCGAAAATCCTTTGCGGGGACCACAGAACTTTCGCGCGTTTCATTCCACCTTTCGCGAAGCATTTCCCGATCTGATCGTTAATGTCGAAGACACGATCGCTGAAGGCGACAAGGTCGTGGCCCGTTGTTCCGTTCGGGGCAAACACATGGGCAACAGCCTCGGAATTGAAGCGACTCAATCACCAGTAGACTTCACCGGAATCGCGATTGTGAGAATTAAGGATGGGAAGATTGTTGAAGCCTGGAACAACTTTGACTTTATGAAGATGTACCGGCAGCTGGGGAAGATCTAAATCAGAATTTGATCACACCTTGTCCCACGGTCCCCAAATCGCAAACGTCATTCCCGGAATCTGCACATTAACGAAAAGCGTCTGGCCATCAGGGCTCAGCGTCACACCTGCAAATTCACGAGTCTCAAACCCAGGCACAACGTTATGAGCAACAGGCGAGATCTGACCACTACGAGTCAGGAGCTGAAGATGGACCGACGTTCCGTTGTCCTCGCAAATGATCAGATTTCCGTTCTTGGTGAGACAGAGATTATCGGGCATGTTCAGCAGGGCGGGATCTGTCGGCTCAAAGATCAGCTTCAACGTGCCGTCTCCCTGCGGCGACGGAGAATATTCCCAGACCTGGCCCAGCCTTTTATCGCCTCCATCCGTTGAGCTAAAGAAAATCTTTCCCCGACCATAGAGACAGCCTTCCAAACGGTTAAAGGTCGCAGCGCCTGCCGCAATTCCCTGTTTGTAAACTGCCCATGGATCGCGTTCGGCAGCAGCCGGATCAGGATCCGGAATATCTACCCAGGCAACTGGCAACTCCTCACCGGGTTTCTGTTGCGTGCGCGTGTCGTATCGAGCACGACCTTTGATGGCGAGCATTTGGAGTTTTCCACCCGCCGCTAATCTTCCTTTTTCTTTTGGGATGAAGCGATAGAAACCTGAATGGCCCTTGTCTTCGGTCAGGTAAACAATTCCTGTTCGTGGATCGACGGCAATGGCCTCATGGACAAATCGGCCCATCGCTTTCAGCGGTACAGGGTTCACTGGTTCGTTGGCAGCGGCAGGTACATCAAAACAGTAGCCATGTGGCTTACTAAAGCCGCCCTGTTCCTGCCCGGATGCTGTCTTGAACTTCTCGGGACCCAACACGGTTTCCTCGCAACTGATCCAGCTTCCCCACGGAGTTGGACCACCAGCGCAGTTGATCAAGGTACCGCTCAAACTTACAAAGTCTCTGATAATTGTGCGCTTCCTGGGATCGATGATCAGCGTTGTCGTTCCACCGCCCGCCAAAGGGTCATACGCATTTGGTCCAATCGCTGCACCGGGAACGCCCACCGGTCGATTGACTTCATGATTGCGAACTAATCTGAGTTGGCCGTTGACCTCAAACGCTGCCATTCCGTCGTGCGCATGAGGAGTTGGATGACCATCAGACATCTTGTCGCCGGTCTGTCCGATTACCGTGTAGTGAAAACCTTCTGGTAATGACAACAGGTTCTCGCGCGTGTTTTCGGTGGCCGCAGGAGCTAACCGACCGAGCAAAGCAGCATCGGGAGATGCTTCTCCCCTGGCTATGGCGCGCACGAGTTCTGCCCTCCGAACCAAACCATCAAAGGCGAGTCCGCTCGCTCCGGCCATCGCCGCGCCAACCAGGAAATTTCTTCGCCCAACACGTTTCAACTTCTCATCTCCTACGCTCAACACACGTGATTTTACTCGAACCAGATCTCGATCTCATACCCATCAGGGTCATGCACGTACGCGAAGGGAAATCCGGGCGAAAACTCACCTCTCCTCAATACTTTGCCGCCGGCTCGCTCCACTTCACTTATGGCGTGATCGATATCTTTTGCATTGACCAGACGAAACCCGAAATGCGCCACACCACCTTGTTTGCCCGCCGTCTTCGCGTCCTTCTCAAACGCTAAAACGTCGTGGGTCCCTGGCCCAAGGACCTGTATGCTCGAGTCGTCCCGATAGTACTCCTTAACACCAAACACCGATTCGTAGAATTTCAGCGATCTGTCGGGATCCTTAACGGCCAGGCTAATGTGACTCAAACCGTGTGTCTTGATCATGGCCCACCTACTTAGGGACGATTAGAAGCGCAGAGATAAACAACTGAGTCCGCCATCCATCTTTTGAAACTCTGACATATCGAGTGCGATCGTGTTGTATCCCAGCCGTTTTAACTGCTCATCAAAGATTGGGAAGCCTGAAGCAATCAACACGTAGTCGTTAACTCGGATGCAGTTTGCAGCATACTCCTCCTGGGGTTTCACATGCACGAGTTCAAAATCCTTTAGCTCATCGCGATTTGCGATCGCTTCACATACAACCATCCGGTTATCACCGAGATAAGCCAACCCACTCTTCAGGTGCAACAACCTTTCCTGGTCGCGAATATCGATAATGGAAACGCCGAAACGAGATTTTGAAAATATTTCTGCCAGTTGCCGCGCGCCGGCCTCGTTCGTCCGTTTGGAAACACCAATGAAAATTTGATTACCCGCTTCACAAACGTCTCCGCCATCCAGTGTTCCCGGTTCAGCAATTAACTTCGAGTTGGGCAAAAGATCCTTCAACAACTCACCGACGCTCGTCACTTCACCGACACGGCTGGGTGAACCCGGCAGGGCTAGAACGAAGCTGGGCTCGTTGGCATCTTGCGGAATAAAAATGAGTGCGGTGTCTTCAATGAATGTTGAATCGGGATAGCGTGCGTCGGGTTCCAGCCTGGTGATTTTGAGCCCACACCGTTCGAGCGCTGAGCAGTATGCAGCGTGCTGTTCCAAAACCAACTCGTAATCCGGCGGTCCGAGTCTGGATGTCGTCAACCCCGCTGCAAAATTCGGGCTCGGTTTGCGAACAATGGCGCGCGTGAAGTTCATCTTTGGAGTCCCACGTGTCATCGTAGCGGCTCTGTCGCACCCCTTGCGGTAAGCCTCTGGCTTGCCGATCGATAGCATAAAGAGAAGGCTATGCCTGATGCGCCGGCACAGGCGTAGCCTTTTCGATTGTGCGCCTAACGGTAAGCCAGAGGCTTACCGCAATGGATGCGGCTGAGCCGCCACGAGTGCTGACTTCATTGCCACATGTCGCACGAGACGACGACGAATGGGATGCGATGACGTCCTAACCCACCGGGAAGCCGCGTTTCTTCATGAGCGCATCGATCTTTGCGTCGCGCCCTCGAAATGCTCGATAACCCTCGGCCGGATCGACTGTATTGCCAACTGAGAAAATGCTTTTCCGCAGACGATCAGCAACCTTCTTGTCGTATGGACCACCGCCCTCCACAAACGCACCAAACGCATCGGCTGTCAGCACATCCGACCAAAGGTAGCTGTAATACCCCGCCGAGTAAGCATCGCTTGCGAACACATGTCCGAAATGCGGAGTCCGGTGACGCATCACCAACTCACCGGGCATTCCCAGTTGGGCCAGGGTCTCGCGCTCGAAAGCGTCAGGATCGATCTTTCGATCGCCGGCAAGATGCAACTTCATATCGACCAGTGCGCTCGAGAGATACTCAGTCGTGGCAAATCCCTCGTTGAACGTTGCAGCTCGAGCAATGCGTTCAACCAGTGCCGTGGGAATCGGCTTACCTGTTTCGTGATGCAGTGCGAACCGCTGCAAAACTTCCGGAGTCGATAACCAGTGCTCCAAAAGCTGCGAGGGGAACTCAACATAGTCACGGGCCACTGCCGTTCCTGCCAACGAAGGATAAGTAACGTTCGAATTTAGACCGTGGAGCGCGTGGCCAAATTCATGGAACATAGTTCTAGCGTCGTCCCAAGAGATCAATACCGGTTCGCCCGGTTTTCCTTTTACGAAGTTTGAGTTGTTGGAAACGATCGTGGTTACGACACCGTTAATTCGTTGCTGACTGCGATAAGCATTCATCCAGGCTCCGGAACGCTTGCCAGTGCGTGCATAAGGATCAAAGAACCAGAGACCAATGTGTCGCTTGCTGGTCTTATCCGTCACTTCCCAAACTCGCACGTCAGGGTGATAGACCGGGACGTTGGTGACAGGCGTGAAGTTGAACCCAAAGAGTTCTCCCGCAACCCAGAAGATGCCTTCGCGTAGTTTCTCGAGTTGGAGATACTGTTTTACTTCATTCTGGTCCAGATCGTAGCGAGCGGTTCGAACCTTCTCGGCATAGAAACGGTAGTCCCACGGCTCGATCTTGATCTTAGCGCCTTCTTTGTCAGCCAACGCTTGCATGTCGGCAACCTCTTGTTTCACACGGGCTACCGCCGGCTTCCACACCGCTTCCATCAACTCCATCGCACGTTCCGGTGTCTTGGCCATCGCGTTCTCGAGTCGCCAATGCGCATGCGTCTGATACCCGAGAAGCTTAGCTCGTTCGGCGCGGAGCTGAAGGATTTCGGTAATGATCGCGTTGTTGTCGCGCTCACCACCGTTGTCGCCGCGATTGATGAACATGCGCCACGCTTTTTCGCGTAGGTCGCGACGAGTTGAATAAGTAAGAAACGGATCGATCGAAGAACGTGTGTTCACAATCAACCAGGTGTTTGGCATCTTCTGCGCTGCGGCAGCCGCAGCGGCCGCATCTCGAACTGACTCAGGCAGTCCAGCGAGATCCTCTTCGTTCTTCAACGCGATGTGTTGTTCGTTCTCCTCCGCCAGCACGTTTTGACTGAAACGAGTGTAAAGACCTGCGAGTTGTTGATTGATTTGGGAGAGACGCGCCTTCGCAGGGGCGTCTAACCGGGCACCGGCGCGCACAAAGTTTGTGTAATAAAGCCAGGCCAGTCTTTGTTGTTCAGGAGTCAGTTTGGCTTTGTCTTTCGATTCATAGACAGCGGAGATCCGTTTGAATAAAGCCTCGTTCTGAACAATCTTGTCGTTGAAAGCTGCAAGTTTTGGCGCCATCTCTCTTTGGACAGAGCCGAACTCGGGACTGTTCATTGTCGATCCCCAGACGTTGTAAACGGTCTGAACGCGATCGAGTGTGTCGCCGGCAGTTTCCATGGCTGTGATCGTGTTATCAAAAGTCGCGGGCGCGGGGTTTTGCACGATGCGGTCGATCTCGGCGAGTTTCCCGGCCATCGCCTCTTCCAGCGCTGGTTTGAAGAGTGCGACCTCAACGCGGTCGAACGCAGGAACGCCACCGAATGGTCCTTCCCACTTCCTTGTTAACGGATTTGGTTTGGCGGCATTTTCGTCTGAGGTGGTGTGGGAACCGGCACTGGTGAGAGATCCAGCCATCCAAGAATTGGATCCCGCGCTTGTTATGGAAGAATCTGCCATGGGCGTTAGCAGCAGAGCGATGGCGGATAACAACACAAAAATGCGAATGATCGAGTCGCGCATAGTCTTTTCATCCTCTTATAGGCAACTTTCATCGCAACTGAAAAAGTCGCGAAGGAGAGTGAATTTATGCGACGAGTATATTGTTTCAGTCGTGTGCGCGCCAAGTGGAGGGAAAGTAGTGGAAGATTGGATTAGGTTTTTGGAGCCCTGAGAATACAAACAAAAAAAGATCCAGGCGCAGATAAACGCGGAATAACCCGGATTAGAATTTGAATCTTTTAAAGTGATTCTAATCCGGGTTATCAGCGGTTTGGATTGTTTGCTTGCGATTGCGCTAGCGTGGGCTTTGTCGGTTCTCACTAACGACTCGTCGGGGCCGTTTTTGAACTGCTGATGAAAACGGTGTCGGGGTCGGGGCCGTAACATTTCTGTCGCTCTTCTTCGGGATCGGCATCAGTACACGTCTGACCTTGCTGTTTCCCCACCAGGGTTTGCGCTGGCCCTGGTTTTCAGTTGCTTCGATCTCATCACTCTCGTCATCCTCACTATCCAAATCCGGATGATTCAGGTTTCGGGTCGCGAGCTGCAGACCATTCACTGTTCCGAAGCGACCACTCAGTTCGCGGTAGATGCGACCAGCAACAGCAGCCGGATAGTGACTTCGCCCATCGCTGCCGCGCGCTATTACAACTACTGCCAGGCGTGGGTTGGCGAGCGGTGCGTAAGACGTAAACAGACCTACCCATTTTCCTTCTTCGATGCAGGTCCCGGTTTTGCCAGCCACTGTTTGCGCCGGATCGTAAGCACGTCGTCCAGAACCATAATTCACCGCACCAACCATTCCCGGAACCATGTAGCGCCACATGTCCGGATCAATATCTATCCGCCATCTAACGCGGTTTTGTAGTCTGATTTCGTCCTGGGGTGTGCGTGCAATGTATGGAGTCAGCAGACGTCCACCATTGCCCATCGCTGAAACCAGGGTTGCAAGTTGCACAGCAGTAACTTCGAAATCATCTCCATGCGAAGACATGCGATTGAGCGCAAATCCCGACTTCAACTCAGGTAGCCGTCCGGCCGATTCATTTTGTGCATTGATTCCCGTCCGTTCGCCCAGGCCCAACAATCGCGCGTAAGAGATGAGCTTATCGAATCCCACTTGCCCGCCTACTTGTTGGAAGTACTCATTGCTTGAATAGGCCAAAGCCTTCGTGAGTTCGACTCCAGTGTGTGAAGAAACTGTCGTGGGATTTGAAGGATCGATGACGCTCTCGCTGAGACCCGCCAGACCAGTTACCAACTTGATAGTCGAGCATGGTTTGAATCCCTCACTCAGGGCCCACTCCTGATTGACTATCGAGTAGATCCTCCCGGTTTGCGGATCCATCACGACAACGGTACCGGCCCGTTTTCCCAAAGCTTCGACCGCAACCCGACGAACTTCTGGATCTTCGCCGGCGAGATCATCATTCGCGATCAAAGTCTGCACTCGTTCCCGCAGTGCTTCATCAATTGCTCGCTGACGAGCGATTGCGGCCAACCTTGCTGCTTCGGCACGACGCCTTGCCGCGCGTCTTGATTCACCACGCTGTCGCTTAACAACTACACTTCGGTCACCCTTCTTGGATTTGCGCGAGCGGGTTTCCTTTGCCGCTCGGCCACGGCTTGAAGTTTTGGATCGTTTTCCGCGCGCGTCTGCTGTAAGTAACAGGCAGGGACTAACACAGAGGAGAAAGAGAGCGGAGGTAATAAGGAGGAGTTTGCGGACCCGACTTTTGTAGATCATCTTTGATTAATGTCCCGGGAAGTGATGGTGATAGTTCTTTGAGGAAACCGATCAACGAGGTCGGGGGAAACCTGGCGAGCAGGC
>DATBMP010000277.1:0-13591 GCA_036554845.1 Pyrinomonadaceae bacterium | reverse complement strand
GTGGCGATTAAGAAAGGTTTTCAACATCGAATCATACGATGGTGCTGCGGAGTGTGATGGAAACACCTGGGCCAAAAAGGCGCGAACTTGAAGCGAGAATTCATGCACTCTGGATTGAATTCCAGAAAGGTATGCGTGCTCGTGGTTTCGATCCTAACCAGGCCGATAACGTTCCGCTTCCTCCGGCATTGGCCAAGCTGAAAGCCGAACATGATGACTTAGTCACCGAACTCGAGAACTTGAAAGCGAGATAGAGTCATGACGGAGATTGAACGGATTCAGGATCAGCTAAAACGAGCATTTGAGGGAAACGCATGGCATGGCCCAAGTGTGCAGGAAGTTCTCAACGGCATAACCGCGGCACAAGCCGCAGCGCGTCCGATTCCTGGCGCACACAGCATCTGGGAACTTGTTCTTCATATCGGCGCCTGGGAACGAGCGGGTGTGCGACGCCTTTCAGGTGATCGTGCTCAACTTCCTGATGAAGAAGATTGGCAACCGATGACCGACGCAAGCGAAGAGTCCTGGTCAAAGACTAAGGCTTCACTGGCGGCAGGTCATGAACAGTTGCGGCAGGCCATTAATCAAGTATCAGTTGAGCGTTTGGACCAACCAATACTTGATGGAATGTCGTCGGTCTATGCAACGCTACAGGGGATTATTCAACACGATCTCTATCATGCCGGACAGATCGCAATACTTAAGAAAGCATTGGAGCAAAACCGATGAGCGAGCTTGCCAGTAAACAGTGTGTTCCTTGCCGTGGTGGCGTCCCACCACTGGCAGGTGAAGAGCTAACAAAACTTTCCGCACAGCTTAACAACTGGAACGTGGTGGATGAACATCACCTGCAGAAGGAATACAAGTTCAAGGACTATCGCGAGGCCTTACAGTTTGTGAATCAACTCAGCGAGATAGCCGAGGAGCAAGGTCACCATCCGGACATCTGTTTTGGTTGGGGTAAGGTTGAGGTGAAAATCTGGACTCACAAGATTAACGGACTAACGGAGAGCGATTTTATTCTAGCGGCAAAGATCGATCAGATAGTCTGAATCTTACGGTTCGTTGATGGTCTCGAAAGGCCTTGCCTCAAGAGTCTGAAAACCGACTCTCATTCACACCGGGCTTTAGCCCGGTGATCAGGAGGTCGACGATGGACTAACCGTTTTGACGGTTTCTCGATGCGCTGACAGCTTTTGGCGGTGAAGAGGTTACGAATTATTGAAAGACAGAAACCGTTGAAACGGTTGGTCTCCTCAGTCCCGCCCTTAGTCACCGGGCTGAAGCCCGGTGTGAATGAAAACGACTTTTAGGGCAAAGCCGTCTCGAAATAGATCCTTTCGGTCTCGTCAACCATCCGGTCCAAACTGAATCTCTTTCGCACATCTTCAGCTGCTTGAATGGCGATCCGCTCTCGAGCTTGCTGATCGTCCAATAGAAAATTGATCTTGCTGGCGAGCGCCGCGACATCACCTACGGGAACCAGAATACCGGTGCGATCGGGAATGATCGTGGTCTTTGCACCCTCAGTGCTTGTTGACACAACCGCTGTCTGACTCGCCATTGCTTCTACAATTGCCAGCCCGAATGATTCGGCTCGCGAAGGCGACACAAAAACGTCGAGCGCTGCATACAACTTAGCTACGTCTTCCAACCACTCGACGAACCGTACGCGGGCGCGCAACCCTAACTCATCAGTTAGTCGTTCCAGCATCCTTTTGTTCTCCTGCCTCGGAGAACCATCAAGTCCCGCGACAATGAAAAATACATTGGCTCGACCATTGGCTATTTGTGCTGCGGCGCGCAGAAACTCCTCCTGACCTTTCAGTGGCTTGATCTCGCCAACGGTGCCCACCAACAAAGCGTCACTGGGAAGATTCGTTTCACGCAAGAACTTCTCGCGATCGAACTCCGCCGCCGTCTTTGCGAACCGGTCTGCATCGATTCCGTTTGCAACCACAGTGATCTTTTGATGTGGAACGATCTTCTCCGAACGCAATTGAATGCCAACAGCATCTGACACAGCAATGACACGTCCCACACGGGAAAGGGTCAACTTGTGTAACCGATTCATCGGGAACAGGACGTGCCGGGTCACTATTAATCGCGCGCTGGGGTTGCGCTGCACGGCATAAGCGGCCAGCGGATAATCGCGAGCCATGTGCGCGTGCACGATCTGAATCCGGTTCTTTTTGATAAGACCGGCAAGTCTTCGCGCACTGAAGGCGTCTAACGAATTTCGTAAGGGCAGTGTAGCCAGGTTATTTCGCGGCACCTCGGATAACTGATCTACCACCGGCGAATGAGGACGTGTAACTACGTGGACTTGATGACCACGTCGCGAGAATGAGTTTGCTAGATCGGCCAGGTACCTTTCACCACCACCGAGGAATTGCGCCGAACTAAGATGAAGGATGTTCAAGAGTTTATTGTCGATTGTCGATTTTTCTGCCTGCCCTTCACTCCGGAGGAGTGACATGTTTATAGCTGACGACTCGTTAAAGAGCCGGCACTGCGTTAGGAGTGCGATGTTGGTAGTGGTCTACATTTCGCTCCCAGCGGAGCGAAGGCAACCTCAAGCTGTCCCGCGTCTGTAAACATTTCACTCCTCTGGAGTGAACAGCAGGAAACTTTCAGTCCTCCGGAGTGAAGTGTAGAAGGAAAAGGGCGCCTTTTTCTCCGTATGAAAATCAAGCAGCGACACGCTTATCCTGTTTCGTTACCGCCAATGAAACAATTAATTGACTGCTATTAACACAGTAACTGCGCTCGCTCAAACGGCACGAGTGTTGCCGATGCTCTTTAGTGTCAACGGAAACAAAACAATCAGTTAGAGGAGGAGCGACCATGGCCGACAAATCAAGACTAGTTACTGGCCTTTTCAAAAACCGTATTGCCGCAGAAGCTGCGGTTGATGCAATCATGAAACGCGGTTACACCCGTGATGACATCAGCGTGATGATGTCTGACGCTACCCGTAGCAAGGAATTTGCGCTACAGGCAAAAACACACGCCGCGGATGGTGCGGGAATCGGTGGAGCATTAGGTGGCGCTGTTGGAGCAGTACTTGCCGCGATTGCGGTCGTCGGCAGCACGATCGCTTTGCCCGGTCTCAATTTGGTGATCGCTGGTCCTATCGCCGCCGCCCTCGCTGGTGCGGGAGCAGGCGCTGCCACAGGTGGGGTAATCGGAGCGTTGATTGGCGCCGGTATTCCCGAGTATCGCGCCAAGGTTTACGAGTCAGGTTTGAAAGGCGGCGGAATTCTCATTGGCGTTGAAGCACGAAACGACGAGGAGATCGATCGCCTGGAAGACTTGCTTGAATCAGTTGGTGGCGAACACGTACGGACTGAATAGTCGTACTCACATTAAAAATAAGGGGCCTGCACGAGCTTTACGTTCGTGCAGGCCCTTTGTGTTCGCGAGCTGGACTTTATTTCTTGATTGACTCGCCGAGATCCTCAATCGCCTCGCCGACCTTTCTCTTACCTTTACCAAAGCCCTCTTGCAGTGAGCCTTCAGCATGATCGGCCTCGCCCTCAGCTTCAAGATCAGCATCGTCAAATGCTCGGCCAGCGGTCTCTTTTACCTTTCCCTTGGCCTGATCAAATTTTCCTTCAAGTTCATCTCTGTTTGGCAAACCCATAATCACAATCCTCCATTTCGGTTAATGACATTTCGATTCCCGAGAGTGTTGTAGGGCAACTGATGTTCCCTGTTTCGAAATGAAGGATTCTGATGAAAGCTCACTACTTCTGAGGTTTTGTTAGTTAAGGCGGTGCGGGTAGTGTACGTTTCAAAGACTGGGTGGGCGATCTTAGAACAAGTTGATCAGGCAGGGCGTGCGTCCTGGCTTGAAGTAAATTTTGGTTCACAAACCGGCAGACGAACCTCGAAACGCGTGCCTTCGCCAGGTTCGCTGACAACCATGATCTCTCCTTTGTGACGCGCCACGATTCCATGTGAAGCTGACAGACCCAAACCGGTTCCTTTCTTTCCCTTAGTAGTGAAGAAGGGCTCGAAAATGTGGTCTACCGTTTCGGCAGGCATACCGACTCCGGTGTCAGCTACCCAGAAACAACCACTCTCTATTCCATCTCTGGTGCCAACTTCCAGGATGCCGCCGTTAGGCAAGGCATCGACGGCATTGAAGATCAGGTTCAAGACCACCTCTCGCAATTCGGCCCGGTCGCCCAACACATAAACCGGGCGAGGACACTCAATCCGAACTTCAATCTTTGATTTGGATGACTTGCTCTGCCACTTGGGACGAGCAATCTCGACGCTGGAGGTTACAAGATCACTGAGATCGACCGGTACAAATTCGGCGGAAGATTCCCGTCTCGCAAACTCCAGAATACGACGCAGCGTCTTCGTGCCTTCTTCGACGGCATTGGTGATGACTTTAAGACTTTTAGCCACCGACTCGTCCGAAGCGCGCATGAGCAACAACTGCGCGCGCCCCTGAATAACGGTAAGTGAGTTGTTCAAGTTGTGGGCCACCCCTGCTGCCAGCTCACCCACAGCGCGTAGTTTGTCAGCCTGCATAAGCAGCTCTTGTTCGCGCTTTCGTTCCGTGACGTCACGTAGAAAAGCCAGGACTCCGACAACCTCCCCATCTTTCCAATAGGGTGCGGTGTGAGCTTCTACCTCACGAATTGAACCGTCACTGCGCACGGCTCGGATCTCACTTGCCGTTTCCTCGCCGGCCAGCGAGCGTCTGAAGTTCTCCTGGACCACAGCATGGCTATCAACAGCCATGAACTCGATCAACAACCGACCGGGAGCGATAAACGGATCATCTGTTTCCGCGCGCTCGTTCATCCAGATGATTCGTCCCTTTTCATCGAGAGCATAGATTTCGTCCGGAGTCAGATCGGCAACACTCGCCATGAATGATCTTTGCGCGATCGCTTCTGCTTCTGCTTCACGCAGATCTGAGATATCTCTCGCAATAACCAAGGCTTCAGTTGCTTTCGCTCCACCTTGCGCGCTCAGCGGTTGCACGGTGAGGAAGATCGGTTGCGCACCATTTTGGATCTCGACCTCGATTCGATCGCCTGTATCGAACGCGCGATCAACAACGCAGGTTCTCGTCTTGTCGACGTTCCAAAACATCTGGCAGCAGCGTCGACCTTGAAGTGACTTGGGCTCGGTCTGAATCGAACGCGCAGCGCGGTTGGATTGAATAAGGGTTCTTTTGCTGTCGAAGAGATAGAGCGCGTCCGGGACCGCTTCAAAAGCAGCCAATAGACGTTCGTCGACGGCGGCGTTCTCACGCGAAGTAGCTGCCGCGAGCTGAGGGGAATCCTTAATCATTTGTTTCAGCGGGGGAACCAGCGAAACAGCGGCGTGTGTAACAAGACTTTGAAACGGCATCCTAGCAAACTCGCCCAGACTGCCGCCATACAAATCATTCCTGGCTCCAGACGGGGAAAAAAATGGGGCGTGCCCCTTCAAGGACACGCCCTTAATTTAGATCCTGGCGTTTCGATTTAGAACTCGAAGCGCGTTGCAAACTGGATTTGTCGCTCGCGGAAGAGCGTCTGTCCAGCTTCAGTGGTCTGTCCGAAGTTACTGTTGAAGTTAACTGCCGTTCCGCTGATGGTGTAGAGCGAATTGTTGATATTCGACACCTGTGTGCGGTTGAAGAGGTTGAAGGCCTCTCCCAACACTTCGATCGCCATCGTCTCTTTCAGCTTAAAGCGTCGAGAGAGTCTGAGGTCGACGTTAACAATCTTAGGTAGCTTGAAAAAGTTGCGCGGCACATGTGAAAAGCGATTGGCGCCGTTGGAGCCATTCACGCCGCCACCTGGTGTCGTGTTTGACGCAAAGCCGAAATTAGTCGGGCTAAGCGAGCCGGAAACTGTCCCTGAGAACCGAGGACCTGAAAGCACGTTCAGGATCGGCGAGATGGTCCAGTTGTTCAGTATCGCTCTTCCAACATCTCCACGGCCGAAACTGGTGTTGTAAACAAGGCTGGTAACGAACTTATGTCGCCGGTCAAAGTTTGACAACCCAGTTTCCGCATGCTGATCGAATGCATTGAACGGCAGGTTGTTGGTGCTAAAGGTGATGGAGGCCTGACCATTGTCCTGTGATCTCGACAGAGTGTAATTGCTCTGGAATTGCAGACCATCGGTCAATCTCCGGTTCAACTGCAACACCAACGCAGCATACTTCGAGGTGACATTGCTTCGGATCTCTGTAATCTGCGCGAATGCAGTGTTTGGCCTCGCACCTGTGAATAGAGGCACCTGCCACACACCACCGGCAAACGGTCCATTGTTAATCGTGACGCCAACAAACCGGCTTGGCGGATTCAAATTGGTATCAACGAAGTTCGGAAGTCGTCGTCCCTTGCTATAGAGGAATGAGGCCGACGCAACGGTGTTGCGCGCGATCTCTCGCTCGAACACCATGTCAAACTGGTGAATCTGTGGATTCGCGAAGTCACTTGCAAAGTACTGAACCGCCGGAGCTACCAGGGCTCCTGCGGTCAAGAGGTTCGGGAACACCGGCGCAGCCGAGTTTGTCGGCGGCAGGCTTACTTGCCTTTGTGCCTGATCGACACCAACACCGGTATTAACCAGAGCGTTGTAGATAGTCGAGTTGATCACTCGACCATAGTAGATTCCATATCCACCGCGAAGACTTGTCTTACCATCGCCGGTTGCGTCGAAGGCAAAGCCGAAGCGCGGACCAAAGTTGTTGCGATCGTCAACCTTATTTCCCGTTTGCGGCAGGCTTGCGTTAACGGCGACTGGATCCGGATTCTTCTGGTACTCCCAGCGAAGGCCAAGATTCACTGTAAGCCGTGGACTAACGCGCCAATCATCCTGCACAAAGAAGTTCAGGTCGTAGGTATTGAAGCTAAGACCGAGAACTCCAAAGCCCTGATTGAAATTGCCCGCATAGCATTTGCCACGTGTTCTGGTGTTGCTGTAGCACGGAGTTGAGGCTGGCAAACCAGCAAGGAAGTTGGTGTAGTCAATGATGAAGTCACCCAATCCTCCGTTGAAGCCAACCGAGTTAGTGCCCCCTGTGTAATTGAATTCACCAGCTTCGAAACGGAGGTTGATGATGTCTTCCTGAACACGATTTACATCACCACCCCACTTGACCGTGTGATTACCTACGTTCCAGGTCACCGTGTCGGCAAATTGGATTCGTCTTTCAAACGGAAACTTCGCTCGCTCGAGAAAGTCTGGCACACCGAACGATAGACCATTAGTAATAAAGATCTGCGGGGTACGACCTCCAGAGGCAGTCGTCGGAGCGCCGTCTAACGGTGGCTGGCTGACCTGGTATTCGTTGTCACGCGACCATTGAAAGCGTGCTTCGTTGATAAGGTTCGATGACACCGTTGAGGCGAGTCTCAAGTTGAGTGTGTCGACATCAACAAAATCGTCGCCAAAGTTATCGCGGGCACGAGTGTTTGTTGCCTGCGTCTGAATCCCCGAGGGTGAGTCCCAACGCAGCATGTTGTAAGACGCGGTGAACGTGTGATTCTGGTTAATGTGCCAGTCGATCTTCGGCAGGATAAGAATCTGGTCACCTTTTCGTGGCACTGGACCACTAAGGCTGTTCAGGAAGTTGAGTGCTGTATCAACCTGCGCAGTCGTCAGCCCTTTTCCCGTACCCAACGACCCCGAGCGACTAGCACCGGAGGTTCCCGGGAATGCCGGGCAGTCAGCCAAGGTTGTTGCCGCGCCGGCGGCTCTGGTGAGCAAGCATCGATCGACTCGGTTGAGAAAGTCAGGTGCTGAGAAGATCGAGAGACCAGGGAAGTTTCTCTTCTGCTGATCGTAGTTGAAGAAGAAGAAAAGCTTGTCCTTGACTATTGGACCACCGATGTTGCCACCAAACTGATGTCGTACGTCTTCTGGTTTGATACCGACGCGATCAAACGTCCCATTGGGAAGCAACACACTCTGAAATGCGAGTGGATTGCGAGCACCCCACTTGTTGTTGCGCTGGTAGTAGAAGCCCTGACCGTGAAACTCATTTGTACCGCTCTTTGTCACCGCATTCACCACACCGCCAGCGGCGCGGCCATACTCGGCGGAGTAATTTGAGGTATTTACCTGAAACTCACGAATCGCTGCCTGGCTTACTACATAGCTGATACGAGTGCGTCCTCGCTCTTCTGAAAAGAACGCCTGGTTGTTGTCACCACCGTCAACTGTGTTGTTGTTCAGCAGTCCTGAAATACCGCGGAAGCTGATCAAGCCAAAGTTGCCATCAGGCACCGTACCGGGAGTTAACAACGCAAAGTTGGACCAGCGTCGACCATTGATCGGCAACTCATTGATCGAAGTCTGGTTGATGTTGCTTGAAAAATCCTGCTGCGCAGTATTGATAACCGGTGCGTCTGCAGTCACCTCCACCGTTCCGGCCACTGGTCCAATTGAGAGTGGTATCTCCAGATTGGTAACCTGTCCCACTTCAACTACCACCGTGTCCAGAGTGAACCCACTAAAGCCGGTAGCGTTTACTGCCACGGCGTAGGTACCCGGCTGGAGGTTGCTAACACGAAATCGTCCTGTGTCATCAGTGGAGGCTGTTGATTCCTCGTTCGTTCCCACGTTGCGAGCAGTAACAGCTGCGCCGGGAACAACTTCCTTATTTGGATTTGTAACAACGCCGCTAATCGCGCCCGTCACCGTTGACTGGGCAAACGCAGCGGCGCTCAACATGAGCACTAGCGAGAGTGCGGAAAAAAACTTCACTATTTTTGACATACCGGGGAACTCCTTAGGCATTAGGTTGACGGTGTGGGCTTCCGCCCGAGAATTCGAGAGTGCGGATTCGATATGACGTCGAACTATTTGGACTTTGCAATTTGAGAAAGGAAAAGCGATTCAACCTGTGGCTGCGAGTTTCTAACACGCATGACGCGGTTTTCGCAAGAATTGGTTAGTTAAAAACTAGTGAAATCTTTCGAACCGAGACGGCAGCCAATCGAGTCAATTCTTGCGTGTTCTGATTCGCAAAGCCTGTGCCGGGAAGTGCTGAAGATTGGAGAGTTAATTAACGCTTGGCTTATCAATAGTTAATTTGACAGACCAATTTAGGCGGGCAACTTTGCCAGACAAGAATTTGGATATAAATCGGAAAATCAGGAATTTCGAGAAGCCGTAAATGCCTATGTGCGCTCGACTATCATGGCGATTCCCTGCCCCCCGCCGATGCAAGCGGTAGCCAATCCATAACGAGCCTTTCGTCGCTGCAATTCGTTCAACAACGTCAAGACTAAACGTGTTCCTGTTGCTGCTAATGGATGACCCAGTGCAATCGCACCACCGTTAACGTTGGTGCGTGAGCGATCCAATCCGAGTTCTTGCTCAACAGCAAGATACTGCGCGGCAAAAGCTTCGTTCACTTCAACCAGGTCTATATCCGCCAACTTCAACCCAGCCTTCTCGAGCGCCATTCGAGTTGCGGGCACTGGTCCAATTCCCATGATCTCTGGTTCAACTCCCGCATAGGCCCAACTAACAATTCTCCCTAACGGTTTCAGGTCGCGACTCTTGACGTAATCTTCACCAGCGATCACGAGTGCGGCAGCACCATCCACGATTCCCGATGCGTTGCCGGCCGTCACGAATCCGTCTTTGGCAAATGCTGGTCGCAACTTGGCAAGCCCTTCAAGTGTTGTCTCGGGCCGCATGTGATCATCTTCGCTGAAGAGAGTTGTTCCCTTGCGCGTCTTTACTTCGACCGGAACGATCTCCTCTTTCAGGTAACCGGCGTCACTGGCGCGCTTTGCTTCTTTTTGAGATCTAAGTGCGTATTCGTCCTGCTTCTCTCTTGAAATTTCAAACTTGCGAGCGAGGTTCTCGGCAGTTCCGGCCATTGGCGTGTTGCAGTAGGTGTCAAGCAAAGCCACCATCAAACTATCTTCCAGCTTTCCTTCACCGAGGTTAAAACCGGATCGAGCGCCTCGAATAACATGTGGCGCTTGCGACATCGACTCCATACCACCAACGAGTGCTGTGCGCGCTTCGCCGAGTTGAATCATTTGAGCGCCAGAAATGATCGACTGAATTCCACTTCCGCAAAGTCGATTCACCGTGAGCGCTGGTCGTTCGAATGGAACGCCTGCCTTTAAAGCCACGTGACGTGCACCGTAAATCGCGTCACCAGAAGTCTGGAGCGCATTACCGATTACGGTGTGGTCTATCTCCTCCGGCGCGATTCCGGTAGTTTCAAGAGCTGCGAGTGCCGCTGTCGCACCGAGGTCTATCGCCGAGACGTCTTTCAACCCGCCCACGTACTCGCCCATCGGGGTTCGCTTACCACCTAAAATGAATACATCGCTTGCCATGGCTTAACACCTTTCACTGGAAAAAGATTACTTCAAATTATGACCTATATGACCTATACGGCCTATGTTACCTATAGACCTATCCGATCTATTAATCCCTAAACAGATGCGTTGCGCGGTAGCGGTGAAGTAGTTCTTCGAGGAAGCCTTCGTAGGTGAATGTCGCAACATCGTAAACGGGTCGCAATTTATACATGATCGGTAGTGCCACTCGCCAAGCCATCCATTGACGCGGAATATCTGAGAGATCCCATCGCCTCCGCAAAAACGCCTCGACAACTTCAATCTCTGATTCGGTCAGAGGCTCGAGCGAAGCGGTGAACTCAACCGCCTTAAATGATCGACGCAGCGCGGGATCACTGACCGCCGTTGCAAAAACTTGCGCGAATGCAGGTGCTTCAGCTTCGCGTTCGCGTACGACCACAGTTCCCGCCACCATATCTCCCACACGCTGATCGCTGTTACTAACAAAGACGGAGATCAGTCCAATTGAGTAGAAAGGCGCCGGCATCATGTCGAAGGTGCGCAGAAGATTTCGCACCGTCGCCTCCCAAAACGTAACTGGACGTCCATCCTCGCGAATTACACGCAGCTTCAGCCATCGCTTTCCCGGTGTTTGCCCGCTCCAGGCCCATTCGAAGAATGCGAAGTAGCCCGAGACGATGAGAAAAATGATGACTATCGCAATTGCGATCACCCACTTGGGCGCGTTGGAGAGTTGGTCAGCGAGGTTCGAGAAGTTGGCGAGCAGGGTAAAGGCGATGATCATCAGAACGATAGCCAGCACCTGCAACGCATGATCGATAGCACAAGCGATGAAGCGATTGCCGATTGACGCGAGCGCAAAATGCAAGGGCACGCGCTCAGGCGTTTCGATAATTAATGTTCCTTCGTTCGCAGCTGATGTGGGGATCGCATTCAAAAGCAAGAACCTCACCTTACTAACTTTGCACAAAGAGTAGGCTCTGGCGCAAAACCTTACTAGTCAGAAACAGTCGCTTTTCCCTGAACTCGCACAAACCGTCGCTTGCCAACCTGCAACAATACAGCGTTGCCTGGGTTCTTAAGGTCCACAAGAAAGTTCGTATCTTCAACTCGTTGGCCGTCAACTCTAACCGCCCCTTGAGTGATTAACCGTCGAGCTTCGGCTACGGATGCCGCGAGGCCAGCGACCTCGGTCAATAATCGCGGCAGCCTGTATTCATCTAACGGCAGCGATAACTCTTCAACCTCATCCGGGATTTCCTTCTTCCTGAATCGGCGCACAAAATCTTCCTCTGCATCTTCAGCCGCCTTTGCCGAATGAAAATCAGTGACGATCCGTTTTGCAAGATCGGCTTTAATGTCCCGAGGATTACGCACACCGCTCTTTGCCGCGGTCTTCAGTGAAGCGATTTCGGCTGTCGTCAAATCTGTCAGCAGTTCGTAGTAGCGCCACATCAACTCATCTGAAATGGACATCACTTTGCCGAAGATCTCTTGTGGCGTTTCAGTGATTCCGATGTAGTTGCCCAAACTCTTGGACATCTTCTGCACACCGTCTGTGCCTTCCAGCAAAGGCATGATGACGCAGATCTGCGCGTCCTGTTCGTACTCGCGTTGCAGGTTACGGCCCATCAGCAGATTGAACTTCTGATCAGTCCCGCCCAATTCCACATCTGCCTTCAGCGCCACCGAGTCGTACGCCTGCGTCAATGGATAAAGAAGCTCATGCAACGCGATGGGCCGTTCGTCTTGTAGCCGTTTTGCAAAGTCATCTCGTTCAAGGATCTGTTTTACGGTTACATGAGAAGCAAGCCGAATGAATCCGTCAGCCCCGAGTTTGTCCATCCATTCTGAATTGAAACGAATCTCGGTCTTCTCGGGATCGAGAAGCTTGAACATCTGCGTCTTGTAAGTTTCAGCATTCGCATCAATCTCTTCGCGAGTGAGTTGCGGTCTGGTGGCAGACTTACCCGACGGATCACCAATCAGGCCGGTGAAATCCCCGATCAGGAAGATCACCGTGTGGCCCAGCTCCTGAAACGCTCGTAGTTTACGAATGACCACTGTATGGCCCAGGTGAATGTCGGGCGCGGTGGGATCCAGTCCTAACTTAACTCGTAATGACTTACCGGTTTTTGCTGATCGATCGAGTTTGGCTCGTAGTTCAGCTTCCGGAATGATCTCAACGGTACCTTTGCGCAGGTAGTCGAGTTGCTCGTCGATGGTCATGGGATTGTCGGTTTAAGATTGTCGATTAACGATTGTTCAGAATCCACATTGAAGACATTCGTTTTAATGCCGATGGCTGTGCACAATAAGTCTTTTGCGTTCCGGCTCTGCCGCACCATTGCGGTAAGCCTGAGGCTTACCGTTTGTTCAGTTGAATATCAGGCTATGCCTAAACTGTTCTACCTTGTTGGAGTAGAGCTTTTGTACAAACCCGTGCCGATTAACTCCATCGACAATCGTCAATCATCAATCGTCAATCTCAAGATTCTTGCGTAAAACCCTTCGACCGACAACTTCATAATTTCCTTTGACGACCAAAGCCAACGCTTCCGAATAAAGTTTGTGCTCCTTTTCCAGAATACGTGCCGCTAAAGTCTCTTCCGTGTCGTTATCCAGAACCGGAACCACTTCCTGGGCAATGATTGGACCGCAATCGAGAGTTTCATCGACAAAGTGGACCGTGCACCCGCTCCACTTTACACCGTGATCGAGCGCTTGCCGGTGCGCGTGCAATCCGGGAAAGGCCGGCAACAAACTGGGATGGATGTTAAGGATACGATGTGAGTACGCCTGAATGAACTGCGGTGAAAGCAGACGCATGTAACCCGCGAGACAAATTAGGTCCGTCCCGTGATCTCGGAGTGTTGAGACTATCTCAGCGTCGTGATCGTTTCGTGTGCGACCGCGGCGTTCAATCACGACGGTTTTCAATCCGCGCTGTTCTGCTAACGCCAATCCTGCTGCGCTTCGCTGATCACTTATGACGACGACAATCTCGGCTTCACCAACTCGACCTGCGGCGATCGCGTCGGCCAGCGCGACCATGTTTGAGCCACGGCCTGAGATTAAGATGGCGATGCGCATGGGCGATTGTCGATTCATTGCCAATTGCCGATTGCCAATTTCTAAGTGGTATGATCGCTTTCTGAATTGACAATCGCCAATCGGCCAGGGGTTGCCGATTGCTAACTGCTACTGATGATCTGCTTTTAAATCTGGCAATCGAAAATCGTCAATCGACAATCGACGATCCCTATTCCCTCACCC
>DATBMP010000269.1:0-12604 GCA_036554845.1 Pyrinomonadaceae bacterium | reverse complement strand
ACTCTTTCGTTCTCGTCCGTGAAGCGGAAGCGATCGACCTGCTCCTCGAGTAGAAAGTCGGTATCGCCAACTTCCTTGATCTTCACCCAGCGCAACATCTGACGAACGATCACTTCAATGTGTTTGTCGTTAATGTTCACGCCCTGCAGTCTGTAGACCTCTTGAATCTCATTCACGAGGTACTCCTGCAAGCGACTCATACCCAATACGCGGAGAATATCGTGCGGATTGAGTGGTCCATCCATCAAAGCTTCACCGGCGCGTACCCGATCGCCTTCTTGAACGTTGATGTGTGTACCGCGCGGAATGTCATACTCACGCTCTTCTCCGTCGTCACCGGTAATGATCAGCTTTCGTTTGCCCTTGGCAATCGGACCGAGTTGAACGGTTCCGTCGATTTCCGACATCACCGCGGTTTCCGCCGGACGTCGAGCCTCAAAGAGTTCGACGACGCGCGGCAAACCACCCGTGATGTCTTTCGTCTTGGTGGTTTCACGCGGGATCTTGGCAATGATGTCGCCGGGTTCAACTTCGTCACCGTCGTTGACCATCAGGTTGGCCCTGACAGGCATCTGGTAGGTCTTCAAGACTTTGTTGCTGGCGTTGCGAATCTCCAGACGTGGCTGCTTCTTCTCGTCGGGCGAGTCCTTCACAACCATGCGCGACTGACCCGTGACTTCGTCAACCTCTTCATCAAAGGTCACGCCTTCTTTCAGATCCTGGAATTTAACGTGGCCGGCAACCTCAGTGAGAATTGCAAAGGTGAAGGGATCCCAGGTCGCTAACAACTGGTCTTGAGTCACGCGTTGACCATCTTCAACCAGAATGTGCGCACCATAGACGATCTGATAGCGAGCAACCTCGCGACCACGGTCGTCCATTATGATCAATGAACCATTGCGATTCATTGCGATTCGTTCGCCCTTGCGGCTCTTGACTGTCTGCAAGTCGAGGAACTTGATCGTTCCATCCTGACGAGCTTCGTGCTTCGACGACTCTTCCAAACGGGCGGTACCACCGATGTGGAAGGTACGCATCGTCAACTGTGTTCCCGGTTCTCCGATAGACTGGGCAGCGATTACTCCAACTGCCTCGCCAATCTCGACCGGTCGTCCAGTTGCCAGGTTTCGTCCATAGCACTTGATGCAGCATCCACGACGAGATTCGCAGGTCAACACCGAGCGCATGCGAACACGCTGCACGCCTGAACGTTGAATCTCCGCCGCCAGGCTTTCATCGATCTCCTGATTCGACTCGACGATAACGCGGCCCTCAACTGGGTCGATGACATCTTCAAGTGCCGTGCGACCGACAATGCGATCACGCAGGGATTCAATTTCCTCCCCGCCCTCGACGATCGCACTCGCTGAAATCCCTCGCAGCGTGCCGCAATCCTGCTCGCTGATGATCACATCCTGTGCTACGTCGACCAGACGACGAGTCAGGTAACCTGAGTCAGCTGTCTTAAGTGCCGTATCCGCTAGTCCTTTGCGAGCGCCGTGAGTTGAGATGAAGTACTGCAACACGTTCAACCCCTCGCGGAAGTTGGCGTGAATCGGTGTCTCAATGATTTCGCCTGATGGGCGAGCCATCAAACCGCGCATGCCGGCCAACTGACGAATCTGTTGAGCGCTGCCACGAGCTCCCGAATCACTCATAACAAGGATTGGATTCAATTCACCCGAGGATCTCTCGCGTTCGTCCATTGCCTTGAACATTTCCTTGGCAACTTTGTCCGTTACCTCGGACCAGATTGCGATAACCTTGTTATAACGCTCACCGTTGGTGATCACGCCGTCGAGGTATTGCTGTTCGACAGCGATCACGTCCTTCTCCGCAGTGTCTACCAGAGGCTTCTTGGCATCCGGCGTAACGAGATCGTCGATACCGATCGAAATGCCAGCCTTGGTCGCATACAAGAATCCGAGGGTCTTGAGATCGTCAAGCATCTTGACCGTCATTTCGTGACCGAGGCGGATGTGCGAGTAGTTAACCAGCGACTGCAAACCTTTCTTCTTCAAGGTACCGTTGATGAACGGCAGCCCTGCCGGAATGGAGTCGTTGAAAATGACGCGACCGACAGTGGTATTGATCACCCGGCGTACGTCTTCCTGAACGGCTGCACGCAGGATGTCCTGTGGATCGTGCTCCTGCGTCAGATCGATCAAGTCTCCCTGAATGCGCAGTTTGATTGGTGTCTGGGTAGTTACTTCCTTAGCATCGAGCGCCAGCAGGACTTCTTCGAGTGATGCAAAAACCCGACCCTCGCCCTTTGCACCGGCCTTGTCTCTGGTTAGGTAATAAATTCCCAAGACGATGTCTTGCGAGGGCACTGCGATTGGCTGACCGCTCGCCGGACTCAGAATGTTGTTGCTCGAGAGCATCAACACGGCAGCTTCGATTTGGGCTTCCGGACTGAGCGGTATATGCACCGCCATCTGGTCACCGTCGAAGTCAGCGTTGAATGCAGTACAGACAAGCGGGTGAATCTTGATCGCTTTTCCTTCCACCAACACCGGTTCGAAAGCTTGAATACCAAGCCGGTGTAGTGTCGGGGCGCGATTCAGGAGAACGGGATGCTCGCGAATGACTTCTTCGAGAATGTCCCAGACCACGGGTTCCTGCCGCTCAACCATTTCACGTGCTTGCTTGATAGTCGCAGCGTGTCCCTGCTTCTCCAATTGGTTGTAGATGAATGGCTTGAACAACTCGAGCGCCATCTTCTTTGGCAAACCGCACTGGTGCAGCTTCAGTTCTGGACCAACTACGATTACTGAACGACCGGAGTAGTCGACACGCTTACCCAGCAGATTCTGACGAAAGCGTCCTTGCTTACCTTTCAGCGTTCCACTTAGCGACTTCAGCGGGCGATTGTTTACGCCTCGCAACACACGACCACGACGGCCGTTATCAAATAGAGCATCAACGGCCTCCTGAAGCATGCGCTTTTCGTTGCGCACGATCACTTCCGGAGCGCGTAGCTCCATCAGCTTCTTGAGACGATTGTTGCGGTTGATAACGCGTCGATAAAGATCGTTCAGATCCGAAGTGGCAAAACGCCCGCCATCAAGAGGCACGAGCGGCCGAAGCTCCGGTGGAATAACCGGAATGACATCCAAAATCATCCAGTTCGGCTGGTTGCCAGACTTGAGAAAACTTGTCGCAACCTTCAGGCGCTTGGAAAACTTAAGCTTCTTCTGCTGCGACGTCTCTTCGCGCATTCGTTTGCGAAGTTCAGTCGACAGCTCTTCAATATTCACCATCGCCAACAACTCTTTGATGGCTTCGGCACCCATCTTGGCAACGAACTGCGCTGGATAGTCGCGCATCAACTCTCGATAGCGTTCGTCTGACAAAAGTTCACGTTCTTTGATTCCGGGGACGTCACCGGGATCGATGACGATGTAGGATTCAAAGTAGAGGACCTTTTCCAACTCCCGCAATGGAATGTCGAGCAGGTGACCGATACGGGAAGGCAACCCTTTGAAGAACCAAACGTGCGAACAGGGGCTCGCTAGATCAATATGGCCCAATCGTTCGCGTCTGACTTTGGCTTGCGTAACTTCTACGCCGCACTTGTCGCAGATGACTCCACGGTGCTTCATGCGCTTGTACTTCCCGCACAAGCATTCCCAGTCAGCAACCGGTCCAAAGATACGAGCACAAAACAGCCCGTCGCGTTCAGGTTTGAAGGTCCGGTAGTTGATGGTTTCAGGCTTCGTAACCTCGCCATGCGACCAGTGCCGGATCTTTTCCGGCGAAGCCAGGGAGATACGAATCGCCTCAAAATCAGGAGCTAATTGCGTCTTTTCTTGTTGAAATCGAAACATCTTTTCTCCATTGACGAATGCCGATTACCTTGCCTATTGATGTTCAGCTGAATGCGCTCAAGCTGTATTCAGTCACACCGTTCATCAACTGCAGCCGAACCACCAACCGGCAATTGGTCATCGGCAATCGAAAATAAACCTATCCTTCGACGGCGCTGGTGATCAGCGCCTCGCCCACTCCGTCTTCGCTTTCTGATCCGTTGCCGGCGACCTTCTTGTTGATCAACTCCACGTCCAAACAAAGCGATTGTAGTTCGCGGACCAGCACGTTGAACGATTCGGGTAGACCTGGATCGAAATCGGCTTCGCCCTTAACGATCGCTTCATAAATCTTGGAGCGTCCGGCCACGTCGTCCGATTTGGCGGTTAACAACTCTTGAAGAATATGGGCCGCACCGTAGGCCTCCAGCGCCCACACCTCCATCTCTCCAAATCGCTGTCCCCCAAACTGCGCCTTACCACCAAGCGGTTGTTGGGTAATAAGGCTGTATGGACCAATCGAACGCGCGTGAATCTTGTCATCGACGAGGTGCGAGAGTTTGAGCATGTAGATATAACCGACAGTTACTTTCTGCTCGAACGGATCTCCCGTCAGCCCGTCAAACAATATTGCCTTGCCTGAGCTGCTAACGATCTCGGGCAATCCCAGTTCGTTAGCTCTTTCGCCGGCGAGGAACAACTTCTGTTTAATTTCGCTCTCCATTGCACCATCAAACACGGGAGTTGCGAAATGAAGGCCCAACACCCGCGCGGCCCAACCAAGGTGGGTCTCAAGGATCTGGCCCACGTTCATACGAGACGGTACGCCAAGTGGATTGAGAACAATCTCCACTGGAGTCCCATCTGGCAGGTAAGGCATGTCCTCTTCCGGCAGGATCCTCGCAATCACGCCCTTGTTTCCGTGACGTCCGGCCATCTTGTCACCCACCGAAAGCTTGCGCTTCATAGCGATGAAGACCTTCACCATCTTGATCACGCCCGGCGCGAGTTCGTCACCCTGACGCAGTTTGGCGATCTTCTCTTCATAGATGTCGGAAAGAATCTTGATCTGACGTTCAGTGCGATCTTCGTACTCCTTGATCTCACCTCCCACATCAACGCGCGACGATGCGAGTTGAACTTTTCGCAGGACCTTGCCCTCGATGCCCTGAAGCATCTCGCGGGTAATCGGTTCGCCTTTCGGAATCACCACGTCACGATTGACTGTTAGATCAGCCGATAGCTTGCGACCCTCGAGCAATTCGTAGATACGCTGATCGCGCTGTTCCCTCAGAATTCGGATCTCGTCTTCGAGGTCGCGTCGCAGGCGATCCTCTTCCTCTTGCTCAATGGACAGCGAACGAGAATCCTTCTCCTGACCTTTTCTTGTGAACACTTGTACGTCAACAACCGTTCCATCGATGCCTGGAGGCGATACCAAAGACGCATCCTTAACATCACCGGCCTTCTCTCCGAAGATGGCCCGCAGCAACTTCTCTTCTGCGGTTAACTGCGTCTCACCTTTGGGCGTAACTTTGCCGACCAGAATCGAACCTGGCTTAACTTGAGCGCCGATCCGAATGATGCCGCTGTCGTCCAGGTCGCGGAGCATGTTCTCGCCAACATTAGGAATGTCACGTGTGATCTCTTCTGGACCAAGCTTGGTGTCCCGCGCTTCTATCTCGAGCTCTTCGATGTGAATGGAGGTGTAATAGTCCTCCTTCACGAGTCGCTCGGAAACGAGAATCGCGTCCTCAAAGTTGTAACCGCGCCAGGGCATGAACGCGACCAAAACGTTGCGCCCCAGTGCCAGTTCGCCTTTGTCCGTGCACGGTCCATCAGCGATTACTTGACCCTTCTCAACTCGCTCGCCGACGTGAACAATCGGTCGCTGATTGATACAGGTGTTCTGGTTGGACCGCTTGAACTTGATCAAGGTGTAGATGTCGGCAGTCACTTCACGTGAAATCGTGCCATCGACGTTGTGATCTGCTTTGACGATGATGCGTTCAGAATCAACGTAGTCGACTACACCGTCGCGCTTGGCAACAACCACAGCCCCGGAATCACGCGCGGTAGTCTTCTCCATACCCGTGCCAATGTACGGCGCTTCCGCTCGCAGCAGCGGCACTGATTGGCGCTGCATGTTGGAGCCCATCAACGCGCGGTTGGCGTCGTCGTTCTCAAGGAATGGAATCAATGACGCAGCAACCGAGACGAGTTGTTTCGGCGAAACGTCTACGTATTCAATGTCCTTGCGTTGCGCCAGGATGAACTCTCCCGCCTTACGCGCTGCGTTGCGTTCGTTGACGATGTATGCACTCTCATCGAGGACGATGTTGGCCTGACCGATGACGTGCTTGTCTTCTTCCCAAGCCGTCAAGTAGAAGGGCCATGGCTCAAACTCCGCCCTGCGACCGTCCGTGCCAATCTTCTTATTCGCCTTTTCGACTTCTTCGAGGGGAACGTGGTCATTGGGCTTAAGTTTAGTGTCGCCACCGTTGAGTACGCGCACATACTCGACGACCCGTCCCTCGGTCACCTTTCGATATGGCGCCTCGATGAACCCAAACTCATTGATGCGGGCAAAACACGACAAACTTGAAATAAGTCCGATGTTTGGACCTTCAGGTGTCTCAATAGGACAGATGCGTCCATAGTGAGTCGGGTGAACGTCGCGGACCTCGAACCCGGCACGTTCGCGGGACAATCCGCCTGGTCCAAGTGCTGAAAGTCTGCGCTTGTGCGTGATTTCAGAGAGCGGATTTGTCTGGTCCATGAACTGCGAGAGTTGACTCGAACCGAAGAACTCACGCACCGCTGCCGTCACCGGCTTGGCGTTGATGAGATCGCGCGGCATCGTGGTCTGCATCTCCTGATGGATCGACATCTTTTCTTTGATGGCGCGCTCCATACGTTCCAGACCGATGCGAAACTGGTTCTCGAGGAGTTCGCCCACAGCACGCACACGCCGGTTGCCGAGGTGATCGATGTCATCAGCCTGAAACTCCGACGGGTTCTTGCGCATCTTCAAGACGTACGCAACCACCTCGTAAAAGTCTTCAGCCGACAGCAATGGATCGTTGATCCGGTCGCGTTCCGGCTTACCCATCTTGATGTTGAACTTCAAACGGCCGACACGCGAGAAGTCAAACTTCCGCGGATCAAAGAACATGGCCTCAAGCAACTTATAAGCAGTTTGAACGGTCGGTGGATCGCCAGGGCGCATCTTGCGGTAGATCTCCAGCAACGCATCGACCGGTTTTGTGATGACGTCCTTCTTAAGCGTCAGTGACAAGATCGGACCAACGTCGTCACGCTCAGGGAAGAACACCGAAAAGCTGTCGATACCGCCTTCAACGATCTCTTGCAGCTTTGCAGGCGAGATTTCGTTATTCGCTTCGAGAATGACTTCGCCACTCTCCTTATTAACTATGTCGGAAAGCGCGAACGCGCCTTCGAGTTGGGACGACTCGATCTCGACCTCGCCGATCTTTGCTTTGCGGAGTGCGTCCAAAGCCGAATGAGTGACCTTCTTTCCACTACGAACGATTGGCTCAGGTCCGCGGCCCTTGATGTCAAAGTCGACCTTCATCCCAACGAGGTGGGTCTGGCCTTCGTCGGGAACCTGGAGCATTAGGCGCCCATCTTCAAGGCGGATCTCATCAGTGACGTAGATCGCTCGGAGCATATCTTCGTCAGTGAAGGACGCATTTTTTACGCCTTCTTCCAAGGCAGTCTCGGGCCGCTTCGGATCATCACTGCGCTTAAACCACAACCCCAAAGCACGCAGGAAAATCGAAGCCAAAAACTTGCGCTTGCCCACCCGCACATAAAGCAGATTCTTTTGATCGTATTCAAACTCAACCCAGGAACCGCGGTAGGGAATTATTTTCGCAACGTAGAGTGCGCCACGTTTAAAAAAGACCCCGGGCGAACGATGCAACTGGGACACGATGACGCGCTCAGTACCATTGATGATGAAGGTGCCGTTGTCGGTCATCAGCGGTATCTCACCAAAGAAGACCTCTTCTTCCTTGATGTCGCGAATCGAAAGCGCCTCGGTCTCGGGATCTTTATCGTAAACAGTGAGACGGATCTTCACCTTGAGCGGGACGCTATAACTCATGCCTCGCTCCTGGCATTCCTGCTGATCGTGTTTATGTTTTAGTCCGACTGGTTCACCGCAGTTTTCGCAAAGCTGAGGGCGAACAAAATTAAAGGTGCCACACTTATGGCAGAGCGTTTCTCCAGCTGCCAGAGGATTCACCTTAATGGTGGAACCGCATGTCTTGCAGTTGGCGCGTAGATAGTTGAGGCCTTCAAGCCGGCCGCACTTACACTGCCAATTGCCGATCTGATACTCAACAAAGTCGAGCGTGGCGGTGCCACGAAAATCCGAGATCGGAAAGACAGACTGAAACACCGCCTGAAGGCCGGTGTTCTCGCGCTCTTCCGGAAGGAAATCCATCTGGAGAAACCTGTTATAGGATTCCCGTTGAATCTCAATAAGGTTGGGTATACGTACTGCGGTTGAGATCTTTGAAAAATCAACGCGCTCTGGAGCCTGACTTGTTCGTCGTCCTAATCCTGTATTTGTTGTTTGAAGCAGATTTGCAGACATGAGAGGTTCCTTATAATTGCCGATTCCCGATCGAGCCTCTATCGAAGAACGCAATTGGTTCAAGCGACGGTTGTCAATCAGAAACGAAAATGGCCCGGAGACGCCAAATCGCGGTCAGAGCGCACTATGCCCCGACCGCTTATTCACCAAAAGCGGCAGTTCGTCATCAATTTTTTTGGGAGTAACGCCAGCGCCTCAATACTCCCTTAACTTAACCACTAAGAGTTGGAGTGTCAAGCCACTTCAAAATACGACACGAAACGGTGACAAGTGACAAGACAGCTCTTGCCACTTGTCAACTACGACCAGTTACTTACTTAACTTCGACAGTTGCACCAGCATCCGCGAGCTTTTGACGGACGGTCTCGGCCTCTTCCTTCGAGACACCCTCCTTCACCGGCTTCGGAGCTGCTTCGACCAGATCCTTCGCTTCTTTCAAACCGAGCGCAGTCACTTCTCTGACAACCTTAATGACATTGATCTTGTTGCCACCAGCAGCTTGTAAGATCACGTCAAATTCAGTCTTCTCTTCAGCCGGTGCGGCCGATTCGCCACCACCCGCCGAGGCCGCAGGAGCTGCGACGGCTGCTGCGGCTGCCGACACGCCAAAAATCTCTTCCAGCTCTTTTACCAGCTGGGAAGCTTCAAGGAGCGTCATGCCCTTCAGATACTCGATAACATCTTCTTTTGTTGCTGCCATGATAATTTCTGTCCTCCTCCAAAAGGGGTTCTAGGTGCTTGTTGTTTGCAGCAGGAGAACCCACGAAACGCTCCTCACAACGTTTGCATCACGCTCTGAAAAACGTCCGAAGCGTATCGACCTGACCATCGCCACGCTCGTTTCCGGCCCTGTGCTTATTTCAAAACCAGTTTCATGGCTGACCAATCAGCGTTTATGAAACCAGAGACTCTTAGGCGGTCTCGCCGCCCTTTTGATCGCCGATCTGTTTGACCACGATCGCCAGGTTGCGCGGTACAGCAGACAAAACTGTAACCAGTCGCTGGGCCTGACAATTGATCAAGAACATTACCTTTGAAATCAATTCTTCCTTTGAAGGCAGGCTCGCTATGGCTTCGACATCTCTCAGAGCAACGACCTTGCCCTCAACCACGCCTGCCTTAAAAGTAAAAATGTCTGGGTTAGCCTTTGAAAACTTTGAAATCGCTTTTGAAAGACCCACCGGATCTCCCGTACTTAGAGCTACAGCTGTGACACCTTTGAAATGCTCTTTGGCTTCATCGAGCGCTGTTCCCTCAGCGGCCTTGCGCGCAAGAGTGTTCTTTACAACCTCGTAACTGACCCCGGCTTCACGAAGTTGATTGCGCAACTCCTGGTCCTTCGCGACAGTCATTCCTTGAAAACCAACCAGCATTGCAGCCTTGGCATTCTTGAAATTCTCGATGAGGTTTTCCAGATCTTTCTGCTTTTGTGCTTTCGTTTTCATTTATCAGTGACCTCACCTATTTTGTGTAAGCAGCTTCGTCAAGCAGCACGCCGGGGCTCATCGTCGCCGCCAGGTTGATCTTCTTGACATACTTGCCCTTTGCAGTTGAGGGCTTGGCTTTTACAACTGCGTCCAACAAAGACTTAGCGTTGTCGCGAATCTTGTCTGCTTCGAAGGAAATCTTCCCGACTGCAACGTGGACCACGCCAGTTTTATCGACTCGATACTCGACTTTACCGGCTTTGGTCTCGCGAACTGCCGTAGTCACGTCAAAGGTCACAGTACCGGTTTTTGGATTAGGCATTAGACCGCGTGGTCCAAGGACCTTTCCCAATCCCCCAACGAGCCGCATCATGTCGGGAGTGGCGATAACGGCATCGAAATCCAGCCACCCTTCCTTGATCTTGGCCACCATGTCATCGCCACCGACAAAATCCGCTCCAGCCTCTTCGGCCTCTTTGAGCTTGTCGCCTTGAGCAATAACCAGGACCTTCTTTGACCTACCCAAACCATGAGGTAGAACGATTGTTCCTCGTACCAGTTGATCAGCCTTACGAGGATCAACACCGAGCCACATCGTCAACTCAACTGTTTCATCAAACTTTGCGAATGCGATCTCTTTTAACTTCGCGACCGCTTCTTCAAGAGTGTACTTGCGACCCGGTTCAATCTTTTCCGCGGCGGCGCGGTACTTCTTTCCATGTTTTTTCATTTACTGCTTCTCCCGGGTTCTAACGAGCAAATGCTCTCCCTGATTAAAGGTAGGGTTGCCCTACCCTTCAACGATCAAGCCCATCTGGCGGGCGGTGCCTTCAATGGTTCTGATGGCGGCTTTCAGATCTGTCGTGTTCAGATCCTGCAACTTAGTTTTGGCAATCTCTTCGACCTTTGCGCGGGAGATGCTTCCGACCTTTTCGCGGTTGGGTTTTCCTGACCCCTTGGGGAGTCCAGCGGCCTTCTTAAGAAGATCCGCCGCCGGCGGTGTTTTGGTCTCAAACGTAAACGAACGGTCTGCGTAAACGGTTATTACCACCGGGATCTTCAGATCAGGATCCATCTGGGCAGTCTTGGAGTTGAAAGCTTTACAGAACTCCATGATGTTTACGCCGTGCTGTCCGAGCGCGGGACCGATAGGTGGAGCCGGATTGGCCTTGCCCGCCGGAACCTGAAGTTTGATGTAACCAGTTATCTTCTTAGCCATAACATTATTTCCAATTTGTCGCCGGCTGCCGATTCCGCTTTATTGGCTTTCCAACGTCAACGGTGAGCTCATCTCCAATTGCCATTGGAAATCGGCAATGGCGATTATTCCTCTTCTGCGAACGTCACTTTCTCGACATCCAGAAAATTCAGCTCAACGGGAGTCGATCGACCAAAAATCGTGACCGTAACCTTTAAAGTAGACTTGTCTTCGTTAACTTCCTCGACCTTTCCAGTAAAACTCTGGAACGGGCCAGATTTAATACGAACCGTTTCTCCTGCAGAGTATGAAAACTTCGGCTTCGGTTTTTCAGCAGCCTCCGTAACGTTATGCACGATCTGATCGACTTCCTGAGGAGTCAGCGGAGTGGGATTGTGTCCACCAACAAACCCGGTGACCTTCGGCGTCGATTTGATCAAGTGAAAGACGTTGTCGGGAATATGTCCACGCTCATCGCACTCTATCTGGACCAGCACGTATCCGGGATAGAACATCCGCGAAGATTCGATCCTTTTATTGCCTCGCATTTCCACGACGGTTTCGGTGGGAACCAAGACTTCCGTGATCTCATTCTGCAGATCAGTGTCCCGCACACGAGCCTTTAGGCTGTCGCGCACCTTCTTCTCATGACCAGAATACGTGTGAAGAATGAACCACTGCTGCATTAGCGATGTCCTTAAAGTCTTAACCGCCAGTCAGCCACGCAAGAACGCGACTGAGCTGCGTAAGCAGGAATGACCACAACTGGTCCACCAGAAACAGGTAAACCGCGAAGAAAATAACTGCGATTATCGTAATGATCGTAGTGTTCTTGACTTCAGTCGCGCTGGGCCAGGAAACACGCTTGAGTTCCGCCCTCACATCTCGCAAGAACTGTCCCAATCGACCAAAGGGACTAACTCGTGGTCCGCTGAGCGAACGTTCACGACGCTCACCTTTGCCTTCCGAGCCCTCGCCAAAACGAGCTACGCGCGGAGGAGGAAGTGCCTCTGGATTGTCTGTGTCAGCCATTCTCTCGTCGACTTTCTGTGACACTCTGATCGCTACGATTCACTGGCAGGGGTACCAGGATTCGAACCCGGACTTTCGGTTTTGGAGACCGACGTGCTAGCCGTTGACACTATACCCCTCTATGCATTGCCAATCGTCGATTTCAGAGTGACGATTGAAATCCTCTCGCCAGATTGGCGTTGGCAAATCCAGCAATCGGCAATGCTACTTGGTCTCTTTATGACCGGTATGTTTGCGGCAACGGCGACAGAACTTACTGAACTCAAGCCTGTCAGGCGTGGTTTTCTTGTTCTTGGTCGTTACGTAGTTGCGGCTCTTACAGTCGTTACACTGGAGCACAATGTTGTCGCGTGGCATCTCTTTCTTTCCGGGCGCCCATTGCAGCCTGCCAAAGGACGCTTAACTAGATTCCTCATTCTCAATTGGCAATGGGCAATTGGAAATCGGCGATCTCCCTTATTCCACTACTTCGCTGATCGTGCCGGCTCCCACCGTGCGTCCACCCTCGCGAATG
>DATBMP010000203.1:0-14660 GCA_036554845.1 Pyrinomonadaceae bacterium | reverse complement strand
GGTTGGACGCCGATCCGGTTGAGGTTTCAGCGCGAGCCTCATTGGAGGTTTACGGACGCAAGGGACCGTTTCGTTCAACTCACTGCCGCGCGTGCCCACACACAGCGAAATGTCGTTTCTTCTATGACATGACAAAAAGCCCGAGGCGGATGGAGCTCTACGCGGGTTGTGAGCATGTCGATGGCTATCACCGGGACGGCTGTGTCTTTCGCGAGGATGTAGACATCTACGACACCATGGCCGCGGTGGTGAAATATTCAAATGGCGCGCAGATGAATTATTCGTTGAATGCATTCATGCCGTTTGAGGGGTACCGGCTTGCTTTCAATGGCGAGAAGGGAAGGTTGGAGATTCGGGATTATGAACGGCAACCCTGGCCGGTAGAGGAGGAGACAGAAGTTTTTCTGACCAGAAGTTTTGGCCAGCGCGAGAAGATTGAGATTCCGAAGATCGCAGGTGGTCACGCGGGAGGCGATGTACGAATCCGGGACTTGATCTTCAGGAAGGTTGAAATGCCTTCATATATGCGATTGCCGGGTTCTCGAGCGGGCGCGTTGTCATGTTTGACTGGGATTGCGGCTCGGCGAAGTGTGGAACAGAACCGAGCGATTAAGATTTCTGAACTGGTGAAGGTGCCAGAAAGATCCTAAGTTTAGGACACCACCGGCTAGCCGTGTGGAGTTTCAACTTCAACCTAGTGCGTGATCCATGTTGCGTTGGCTAGGTAGAACATGAAGAACCACGCGGCTGAAGCCGGTGGTGTCTATCCAAATCGAGAGGCGAGCGTTGAAGACCTTTCTAATAATTTTCATCGGAATACTGTGGTTTCTTGCATCAACGGAATTGCGTACAGCGAAGAAGAACGCCGTCATTACCGTCGCCGCCGGTTCATTCGATCGGCATGAGTCAATTGTCACCTTTGATCTGCCCGCCGGATTTAAAGACGACTTGTATGCATTAACAGATTCTTCCAGGCAGATCATTCCACTCCAAATTGATCCTGAACGGCGCGCCACATTCGTGTTGCCTGCATTGAAAGCCGGCGAGACCAGGACGTATCGCCTCACAGTCAGCAAAACGAATCCGGCACAGGACGTAAATCTCTCGCGCGAAAGCGATCGCCTCAACCTTAAAATTCACGGCCGGCCTGTCTTCAGCTTTGTCACTACGCCGCAAAGCCTGCCCGACCAAGACATCAAGCCTGTCTTTTTACGCGGTGGCTACATTCATCCCGTATTCACTCCTTCAGGTCGTTTGGTTACCGATGACTATCCGAGTGATCACTATCATCACCACGGAATCTGGTTCGCCTGGACCAAGACTGAGTTCGAAGGTGGCTATCCTGATTTCTGGAATGTTGGCGACGGAACCGGCAAAGTCGAATTCGCATTCGTAGACAGTGCATGGAAAGGTCCGGTGCATGCGGGTTTCAAATCACAACAGCGATATGTGGCACTGACGGGACCTGCTCCCAAGACCGCCTTAAATGAAGAGTGGGAAGTGCGTCTCTACAACGTGGGCCAGAGTGATAAGCGCTACTACTTATTCGACATCGTCGCCACTCAGCAGTGCGCTGGTGCCAGCCCTCTGGTTCTCGAAGAGTATCGCTATGGTGGAATGGGAATTCGTGGCCACCGCAATTGGAAGGACAAATCGAAGGTGTGGTTCCTGACATCGGAAGGGAAGACCCGTGAGAACGGCAACGCGACCCGGGGTCGTTGGTGCCATATTTCAGGACCGGTAGATGATCAGATGGTTGGGATCGCTGTTCTGGACCACCCGGACAACCTTCGATCACCACAGCCCATGCGTCTCAATCCTGACGATCCTTTCTTCAATTACGCCCCCTCGCAACTTGGGCGCTTCGAGATCAAACCAGGCGAGAAGTTTGTCCTGCGCTATCGCTACGTCGTTGCGGATGGAGCCGCCGATGCGAGTGAACTGAATCGACTGTGGAACGACTATGCACATCCGCCCACGGTTTCGGTCTCTGTTAAATAGGTGGGCCAGAATAGGGAAGCTGCGGCAGAAGGACGATGATGCGCAAAACAGCGAGAGCAATAATCAGTGGTTCCCTGCGGCCCAAAGGCTTGCCCAAAAAGTCTTTTGGGTTCCGGTTCTGCCGCACAGTTACGGTTGCCGAACGTTCATATATTTTGTTCCCGCTAAACCTCAAAGATGGGACCAGTTGGCATCGCCTGATATTCAAGTTTGACTCACGGTAAGAGGGAGGCTGATTGCCAGGGTGCGGCAAAGCCGAAACCCGGGCTGCACTCTATTGTTCAGCGCCGTCACAAATCGAAAGGGCGGAATTTTCCACGCTCCTTTACCAATTTTTCCGCAGTCCGATGCAAAAATCAGGTATAGATCCAGAATTTCGGACTTCCAGCTCCGCACTTTCCTAACGAACCTACAAAAATCTGAGACTTGTCGAATCGAAGCCGCCGGAACAATGTTTGCACAGAAAAGCTCGAAATGAGTTTGGTAATACCCCTAGGACTTCGCCGGTCTAATTGGTAAAGAAAAGCTTGACAGAAACCTGATGCTGACACAAAATGCGGCCACCAAGCGCTACCGGCTCCAGACCTACTAATTCATTGGTTTCAATTCAGGATTTACAACAAAAGCTTTTGACGGTTCATCCTTACTGTTCAAATGATCGTGGTCGCAAGTTTTGATTAATTGGTCAAACCAAAAACTAAATCAGACCCGATACGTCAGTACACTCAAGGGTTTCACACGAAGGCTAATCCGCATTCCTTGTCGAAGAACTGAACTGATATTCGCCTGAGCACTCCATCCGATTAGTGCTCGGCCCACCCACCGGCCCAAAGTAAATTAGGGCACTTGGACTTATCACGGAGAGGAGATACAGAAATGACATCGAGATCCCGCTCGCTTGCATACACCTTGTGTGCGATTGCTTTTGCATTAATGGTTCTCGTCGCCCCGACGTCGCTACGTGCACAAGAAGCGCGCGGCACGATCTCCGGTACGGTCATGGATGCCAACAAGGCAGTGATTCCCGGAGCTGTGGTGACGATTACCAACGTGGCCATGGGAACCAGCACCGAAGTAGAGACGAACGACCGTGGCCTCTTCACCGTCCCATACCTGATTCCGGGAAACTACCGAATCGTGGTTGAGGCTCCCGGGTTCAAGAGATACATCCGGGAAGGAATCGCTCTTCAGGTCAATGATCGATTAGAGATTGATCCGCTTCTCGAGGTTGGTGGTAGTCAGGAAACAGTAACTGTTACGGCGGATGCCGGCGAGATCGAAACTACATCGGCTTCGATGGGCCAGGTGGTTGACGCTCGCCGCGTATCAGAGTTGCCAACACCGCACGGCGATCCATTCTTTCTGATTGGACTTGCGGGGGGCACTACCTTCGGCGCTGCTGCTGTCGGTGGTCGCGACGTTAGATTGGATCGCCCGTTCGAACCAACCCACATCACGGGTTACTCAATTGACGGCACCAGACCCAATCGCGGTGACGTGACGATCGATGGTGCGCCGAGCACCTCTGTCGCGAATGCTTTTGAGGTAACAGCCTCTTACGTTCCACCGACAGACATCATCCAGGAAGTAAAAGTGCAAACGGCGAGCTTTGATGCGCAGTTTGGAAACACGGAAGGCGGCGTAACAAACATCGTCATCAAGTCAGGCACTAACGACTTTCACGGTTCAGCGTATTGGGTGAAGATGCCTTCAACACTTTCGGCGAACGACTTCTACGCTAACCGCATCGGTTCTCCGCGTCCCTCGATTCCGTACGACCGTCCCGGTTTTACTTTTACCGGACCGGTCCATCTGCCCAAGATTTATGACGGTCGAAACCGGACCTTCTTTTCGTGGGGCTATGAATACATCAAGGACATCCGGACCAGGAACAACGGTAACCGTACCGTTCCGACAGATGCGATGAAGCAAGGTGACTTCTCGTCATTGCTGGCGATTGGTCCCCAATATCAAATTTTCAATCCCTATTCACGCCGGCCGCAAGGCACGGGATTTATTCTAGATCCATTCCGTTGCGATGCGTCGGGAAACCCGGTCACGCCTCTCCCCAACGGTACTCAGCCAACTGGTACGCCATGCAACAAGTTACCAACACAGCTGATAAACCCGGTAGCCCGCAACATCGTTGATTCCTACTGGCCCAGTCCGCTTAACCCTGCCAGCAATGCGGACGGATCAAACAATTACTTGCAACCTGACCTGGTCGAGACCGCTCGTTACTACACCAATACGATCCGTGTCGACCATGTAATCAGCAGCAAGCAAAGAATGTTCGCCCGTGCCAGCTGGTACACGCGAAACAGCGACTACAACAACTATTTTCGCAACCTGGCCACTGGTCAGGAGTTTCAGTTCATCTCTCGTCAGTTCACGATTGACGATGTGTATGCGTTTACCCCGACCACGATCTTGAATGTGCAGTACAGCTACAACCGCTTTATTCGCGTTGACGGACAAAACTCGGAAGGCGATGGATTCGACCTTACTTCGGTCGGATTCCCAGCCAGATACCAGGCGCTGGTGCCGGAAGACAAACGTCACTTTCCGGCCATCGGTCTCAACGGATATCTGGGCACGCGCATCAATGACGAGTTCAGACCAAACGATATTCATTCATTCCGGGCCGTTGTCAACAAAGCTTTCAGTGCGCACTCGCTGAAATTTGGCGGTGAGTTCCGAGCTTATCGCGAGAACTCATTCAACAACATCAACGACTGGACCGGCCGCTTTAACTTCACCGGTGATCTGGTTCGCGGACCAACAAACACGTCCGCCGGAGCACCGAATGATCGGGGCCAGTCTTTTGCGCAGTTCCTGCTGGGTCTACCGAGTGCCACAGACAGTTACATCGCACGCCTGGCTGATTATGCAGAACAGTCAACGAGCACGGGCATCTTCGTTCATGACGACTGGCGCGTAACACCAAGACTCACTTTGAATCTCGGCTTGCGCTATGAAGTGGAAGGTGCACTGACCGAACGATTCAATCGCAGTGTTCGCAATCTCGATCTGGATTACGTGCAGCCCATTGAAGCCGCTGCTCGGGCCAGGTATGCATTGAACCCGATTCCCGGATTACCGCCCGAGCAGTTTTTCGTGCGCGGTGGTCTGACTTTCCCTGATGTTAATGGAGAGCCGCGTGGACTCTATGAGACACCGAAGAACAACTTCATGCCGCGCATCGGTTTTGCTTACCAGCTCACCGGCGATGGCAAAACAGTAGTGCGGGGCGGTTACGGCGAATATTACGGCTTCCTGGGCCAACGTCGCGGTGATGTGAACCAGACCGGGTTCAGCCAGAACACGCCATTCATTACCATCGGTGCCGATGGGTTCACCATCGTCAATACGCTTTCAAATCCTTTTCCTGATGGTGTTCAAGAACCTATTGGGGCGGGCAATGGTTTTCAAACGAACATCGGCAATGCCGTTACCTTCTTTGATCCCGATCCGAAGATCTCAAAAATGCGGCGCTGGCAGCTTGGCATTCAGCGCGAACTGCCTTACGGATTCGTGGTTGAAGCTGCCTATGTCGGCAATAAAGGCAGCGACATTGAAATCAATCGCAACCTGAATGCGACGCCACAGAGGTTTCTTAGCAGGAGTTCTTTTAGAGACGCCGCAGTCGAGAGCTTCCTTGGCGGCAACGTGCCGAATCCGTTACGTAATCTGGTTCCAACCAATACAACGATCGGCTCGGGAACAAACATAATCCGGGAAAGATTGCTTAGGCCCTTCCCGCATTTCGATACCGTGAACTCCACCAGTTACGAAGGAGAGTCCTGGTATCACTCCGGACAGCTTAATGTGCAGAAGAGATTCTCGCAGGGCTACACAGTGAATCTGGCATACACCTGGTCCAAGTTCATTGAAGCTACCGACTTGTTAAATCCGGGAGATGAGTTACCAACGAAGATGATCTCGGCATTTGATGCACCACATCGTCTTGCGTTGAGCTGGATCTACGAGCTTCCGTTTGGTAAGGGCAAAGCTTTCGGCAACACCAATCATCCGTTCGCATCGCGCGTGTTGAGCGGCTGGCAAGTGACTGGAATCTATACCTGGCAGGTTGGACCACCACTTAACTTTGCAACCAACGCCATCTACCTGGGCGGAGAGATTGCATTGCCAGAAAATCAGCGAACGCTCGAACGCTGGTTCGATGTCACGCGTTTCAATCGCACGGCCAGCGTCCAACCAACAGCCAGGAACATTCGTACGTTCCCGCTGCGGTTCTCAAGCGTGCGGGCCGAGAACGTGAACAACGTGGATCTTTCAATCTTTAAGAACACGTCGGTGACTGAAGGCACCAAGATGCAGGTTCGGTTTGATCTGCTGAACGCCTTTAATCACCCCTGGTTGTTTAGCGGTAGCCAAATTCAAATGAATCCGACGGCCAATAACTTCGGACAGATTACCGCTGGAAACCAGGCAAACTACGCACGTCGCGTTCAGTTGATGCTGAAGTTCATCTTCTAATCGACGCGCAACTGAAACCAACTATTTCCGGGACCGGGAGCCGTACCCATGCGGCCTCCGGTCCCGCGTTTTTTTAGCAGTGTGGTGGGGCGGATCTGTCACTGACCTCTCACTCTGATTCTCATGCCACCGGGATCTGAGTTTTCACGCAGTAGGAAAGAATTTTGATTCAGCCACTCTTGTGTAGCGAGGGTGTTAACCGATGATCTCCCGGCGTGAGTTCCTTGGAGAGCTCTTCAGATCCAGCGCAGTTGCTGCGATTGCATCTCCGGAGAGCAAATCGAGTTTGCTGACAGTTGGAGAACCGGATTCGCTTGATAGGTTTCGCTTAGTCACCCGGCATAATCCCCGGATACGGCAGATTGACCCGCTATCGCCACTAACGGTTGGCAATGGAGAGTTCGCGTTTACAGCTGACGTCACAGGTCTGCAGACGCTGCAACGCGAATACGAGAACGCCATGCCGCTTTGCACGATGTCGCAATGGGGCTGGCACACTCGCCCCGTTCCGGATGGTCTCGATCCGAAAGGTTTGCGCTTAATTGAATATGAAACCCACGGACGGAAAGTGGGTTACCAAACAAGTTCCGAGGGACAGACTGAACTTTATCAATGGCTACGCGAGAACCCTCATCGATTACATCTTGGTCGAATTGGCTTTTGCAGAACGTTAGCAGGTAGGGAGATTCAAGTTGGCGATCTTTCAGACATCAAGCAGGAGTTGGATCTGTGGCGCGGAGTTGTGACAAGTAGTTTTCGTTTGGACGGACAATCTGTAACTGTCAAAACCGCCGTTCATCCTCAGATAGATCTGCTGGCAGTCTCGATCGATTCAAAACTGATCGAGGAAGGTGGCTTGTCGGTTCAGTTTCGTTTTCCATACGGGTCACCTTCGATGCAGGCCGCTGAGTGGACGCAACTGCTGAGACATCGAACCGAAGTTGTTTCCAGCAAGAACGGTCGTGCTGATCTTCATCGCACGCTCGACTCAGATAGGTATTTTGTTTCGATCGCGTGGCAAGGTCCGGCCCAATTATTAGCTACGGACACGCACTCTCTTGTTCTTGGGAGAAATGAAAGATCGCCCGGACGGTTGGAGTTCGTTGCTGGGTTCTCGGCTGGTCCGATCAGCGGATCGTTGCCGACTGCTCTCGCAACATTTAACGCGAGCACGAATCACTGGCAACGGTTTTGGAGCGATGGTGGAGTAGTAGAGCTTTCTGACAGTAAAGATTCTCGCGCATTTGAACTCGAACGCCGTGTGGTGTTGTCTCAATACCTCACGGCGATTCAGTGTTCAGGGAACATGCCCCCGCAAGAGACGGGACTTACCGTCAACAGTTGGTATGGCAAGTTTCATCTTGAAATGCACTGGTGGCATGCCGCGCACTTCGCTCTATGGAACCGGTTACCACTCTTTGAAAGGAGTCTTAGTTGGTACCAGTCGATCTTGCCTGCGGCAACTACACTGGCGGTTTCACAAGGTTATGCGGGAGCACGCTGGCCCAAGATGGTTGGTCCAGAAGGTCGCGACAGTCCATCAGCGATCGGCCCGTTGCTGATCTGGCAACAGCCGCACCCGATCTTCTACGCCGAACTTTGTTACCAGTCGCGTCCAAACAGAAGAACTCTTGAACGATACAGTGAGATCGTTTTTCAATCTGCGGAGTTCATGGCCGCTTACGCGTTCTGGGAAGAGAGTCGGGGTCGGTATGTGCTTGGCCCTCCCGTGATTCCAGCGCAAGAAAATCACCCTCCCCGTGAAACCTGGAATCCAACGTTTGAGTTGGCTTACTGGCGATTTGGATTACAAACAGCGCAGCGTTGGCGAGAACGCCTGGGTTTGAAACGACAACCAAAGTGGGACCAGGTGATCAAAGGACTGTCAGCGCTGCCAATCAAGGACGGTATCTATCTTGCGCATGAGAACTGCCCGCAAACTTTTACGGAAAGAAACTATGATCATCCGTCAATGCTTGGTGCCTATGGGGTTTTGCCTGGCGAAGTAGTTGACCCTGAGACAATGCGGCGCACCTTGCATAGGACGATGAAAGAGTGGAAGTGGGATCAGACGTGGGGTTGGGATTATCCATTGACCGCGATGACAGCGGCCCGTCTTGGTGAGCCAGCACTTGCGGTTGATTCGTTGCTGATGTCAACTCCGAAAAATCGTTACTTACCGAACGGTCATAACTGGCAACGCGCAAACCTGCCGTGTTACTTGCCGGGGAATGGAGGATTGCTTTATGCGGTCGCGATGATGGCGGCAGGTTGGAAAGGTGCGCCGCGCAGAAATGCTCCAGGATTTCCCGGAGCATGGACCGTTCGGTGGGAAAATCTTAATTCGTCTTTGTTGGAGAAGTTTTAGAGTCGGGTTCTATGGCCAGCCGCAAATTTTTCGGTTAGGTGTGGCGCGCACGACTTCGAGAAAACGCGGTTCGTAATTTTTTGCGTAGAGACCAACGCTGTTGCGGATCTTGCTGAAGAGAGTGCAGCGCATTCTTTCGTCGGTGAATCTGTCGCGCAGATAGACCATTGCGTTGGCTTCGCCCCAGTACTCACGATCCTCCCAGATTTGCACCGGCGTGCCGCTCATTTTGCGGGCCATCTCTACGAGGCGCGGATCCTTTTCGTTGCGCCCGTTGCTCAAGAAAATCTTGTTGTACTGCGGAATGAGTTGAGTCTGAAGTTGATAGACGGCGGAGTCCACCTGGCTCGTCCTTTTTACGTGACCAAACTCGTGCGCGATCTTGGTGGCCGCCAATGTGTTTCCGTCAATTCGGTTTGACGATTCTGTTGGCACTAGAGAATTCATCACCGGGAAGTAGATCGGATTTGGGTAGCCTTCATCGAGTCGGACGCCCAACGTGATGGTAGCGGCGACTAACGTACCCTGATCGTTCCATCGGTAATTACCAGTAGTGGCGCCTTCAGCATTCTCGCGTGAGATGGAAATCGTCAACGTGAAATTCGGGTTCGCCTGGAACTGCCCCCACTGCTCTTTTCCGGCGTCAGTAGAGAGAAACTCGGATTTCCACTCCTGGTACCTCGCAGCGTACTTAGTAGGAATGTCCTCTTTAATGCCGCCGCTGCGATCGTCTCGAGAGGCCGCCACGACGGGTTCCACCCCGTGATAGTTCGCGATCAGTTTTGGGTGGTCGGGATAGTTGGAGGTGTATCCAACACCGGAGAACGTGAATGAAAGAAGGGCCAACAACAGCAAGGTAAGAGCGATGCGCGACGATCTCATTTGGTAGGTCCTCGAGTTGTGACGCGGTCGTCGTTGAAAAGCGTGGGGCTTTCAAAAAGGGATGCATTTTTCTAAACCATCCTCGACGATAAGTCAATCAACTTGTTAGTCCGCTTTCATATCATGAACAACCGAGCATTACCGATGATTAGATCGAAGTCGGATGGCGCGTGGAGACCGATTGAAAAACGCAGCTTTGCCAGTAAATGCAACGATCTGTGGTCGCAGATTTGCTGGTGACTGGACCCATTTGTTGTGGCGGCTTTGGTCTGTAAACAGCAACATTTTTTGGTGGCGGCTTTGCCGCATCCCTTGCGGAAAGGCTCTGCCTTACCGTTAAGCGGCGAGATATTAGGCTGTGCCTGATCGCGAGGGCCAAGGCATAGCCTCTTTACACGGATGCTTTACGGTAAGGCAAAGCGTTACCGCAAGGGATGCGGCAAGCCGCTCAGTGCGAGGCAAGCCTTATCGCAAGGGATGCGGCAAGCCGCCACCACAAATTCGCAGCAGTTACCAGAACTCCCGAAAAAATCATGTCTAAAAGAATACTTGCTCGAAGGTTGGTGACTTTGGTAGTCGCAGCAGCCACGGTTGGGCTCTTTGCATTTGCCTCCCATCCCACACCGCTCGGAGTCGCACAAAACCAGAACGCGCGCCGGCCACATGTGCGCCGGCAACTCGAAAGCCTGGGTCGTGGCGTGGTCGCCGTGCCCTTTGAAGCAGGAAAGGTTTTTGTCGGCTGGCGTTTGCTGGGCACCGATCCGGAATCGATTACCTTCAACGTATATCGAACAACCAGTGGCCCAGGTGGGCCGACCATAAGTAGAGTGCCTTTAAAGCTAAACGCTGCACCAATCGCGAATGCTACGAGTTTCATCGATACGCGTGCGGATCTGACCAGAGTAAATCGATACTTTGTGCGTCCGGTTCTGCATGGTCGTCAGCAGGCTGCCAGCGCGGTGTTTAGACTGGAGGCGGACGCTCTGGTGCGACAGTATCTTTCTGTTCCACTGCAAACATTGGAAGGTTACAGTCCAAACGACGCTTCAGTTGGTGATCTTGATGGGGATGGTGAGTACGAGTTGGTCCTTCATCAGGTTGGTCGAGGCCGTGATAACTCACAAGCCGGCCTGACAACCGATCCGCTACTCGAGGCTTACAAACTAGATGGCACTTTCATGTGGCGCATCAATCTTGGCAAGAACATTCGTGAAGGCGCGCATTATACACAGTTCATGGTCTATGACCTGGATGGTGATGGAAAGGCGGAGGTCGCATCCAAGACCGCTGATGGAACCATCGACGGCAAGGGAAAAGTGATTGGTGATGCTACGGCCGACCATCGTTTGCCGGAGGGTTCAACGGTAACAGTTCGTTCGCGCGGTGGCGCTGAACAGGAGCGCGACGTAACTGGATTTATTCTTTCCGGACCTGAGTACCTGACGATTTTTGATGGTCTGACTGGCGCCGAATTGGCGACCACGCAGTACCTCCCGCCACGCCACCCCACGAAACTGAATCCGACAACTGACGAGATGGCTGAATTATGGGGCGATGGTGTTGGTAATCGTATGGATCGTTTTCTCGCTTGCATCGCATACCTCGACGGTGAGAGACCGAGTCTCGTGATGACGCGTGGTTACTATGCGCGCTCGGTATTGGCAGCCTGGAACTGGAGAAGCGGCAAGCTAACTCACCTGTGGACGTTCGATAGTGATCAAGGCACTGAAAACCGAAAGTATCGGGGACAGGGAAATCACAATCTGAGTGTTGCCGACGTCGACGCGGATGGCAAAGACGAGATCGTTTATGGTGCAGCGACGATCGATGACAACGGTCGAGGACTTTACAGCACCGGACTTGGTCACGGTGATGCGCTACACGTTAGTGATCTGGATCCGGAACGACCTGGTTTGGAGGTCTTCGATATTCAAGAGCGATTCGATGACGCGGGAGCTAACTTTCGCGACGCGCGTACCGGCGCAGTGATCTGGAAGAAACCCTCGGTCAGGGCCGGAGCGGATGGTGAAGGGCCAGGACGCGGTTTGGCCCTCGATATCGATCCACGACACAAAGGTTACGAGAGCTGGGTGAGGGGCGCGGCTATTACGGGACTTTTCAATGTGAAGGGGGAAAAGATTTCTGACGCCACGCCAGGTTCCTGCAACTTTGGTGTGTGGTGGGATGGAGATGTGTTGCGCGAGTTGCTCGATCGAAACACGATCTCGAAGTGGGATTGGACCACGAACACCACCTCGAACTTGCTGACGGCTGACGGCTGCACCTCGAACAATGGAACCAAAGCCACACCAACGTTGAGCGCCGATATCCTGGGAGACTGGCGTGAGGAGGTCATCTGGCGCACGACGGACAATAAGGAACTCCGGATCTACACGACGGTCATTCCAACCAAGCATCGGTTTTACACGTTGATGCACGATCCGCAATATCGATTGAGCATTGCATGGCAGAATGTCGCTTATAACCAACCACCGCACACCAGCTTTTATTTTGGCGAAGGGATGGCAAGTCCACCCCGGCCGAATGTTGAATTGGTGAGAAAGAGTGGCCGTGCGGTGAGAAGACGATGTGTTTTAGAAATGAAGAATGGTGGGTTGGAAAGAAGGCAGTGTTTGTGTTGGGACGAGTGCTGAGTTGGAAAACAGAATGCTGTGGAAAAAGAATGCTGTCGGAAATAAGAATGCTGTTGGAAAGAAGAATGCTGTCGGAAAAAAGATGCAGTGTAGGAAGCATGCTGTGTGTAGGAAGCCGGCTGTGTAGGAAGCATTCCATATTGATAAGCAAGCTTCGTCACGGCTTTGCCGCCGGATGTGAGGCGGTGGCTCTGCCCCCGCCGGAGCGGGTGACTTTATAGTCGATCGGGCTGCGCCCCCGGTTCGGGCTCCGCCCCAATACCTGCGGCCCAAGGCCTCACATCCGGCAGCAGAGATTTATCTAAGAAAGTCGATCGTCCTACATCCGTTGAACCCCGCGAACTCTTGAGGCTTTAATGACCAAAAAACCAAAACTCGCCAGTTGTCTCCTGGCCCTGCTGTTTCTTTGTGATTCGTCCCATTCACAAAGTCCGTCACAAACAACCGACACGGGGGCTGTCTTGATTCTGCGATCAAAGGCACTGTCCCAACGTCCAGAACGAGAAAGCGGCTCGTTAAAATTCGACGGCCTCTTTTATGAAACCGCAGCAGGTCGAACGATCCTGCCGCAAGCCCTCACTGCAAAAGCACGTGTCACAACCAGCCAATGGACCAACCAGATCAAGATGGCAGACGGACGCTCCGTGAAAATCACAGTGCAGCCTCAAGGTTTGAATTTTAAGATCAGCTTGAAAGCGCAGCCTGATTCCGGCATCCAAAAATGGGGTCTGGGAATTGAAGCCGCGAAAGACGAGTACTTCACCGGCTTGATGGAGCGCGTCGTTGATGGACCACAACAAGCATCCTGGAAGCCCAACATTAAAGAGGCGATGGACCTGCGAGGTCAGCAGGTGGAGATGATTATCAAACCGACCACGTCGGTCTATGCTCCTTACTATCTTTCATCTCTCGGATACGCACTCTTTGTTCAAGGCAATTGGCCTGGTCTCTTTGATTTCGCCGCCCGCGACCCCGAACGTGTGAAGATCGAATTTGAAGGACCATCATTCGAGATCAAGATCTACACGGCAACTCATCCTGCGGAACTGGTTCGCGCTCATGCGCTCGACGCTGGTCCACCTTTCCTCCCCCCTCGTTGGATGTTCACGCCCTGGCGTTGGCGCGACGAGCACAAACACCAGACAACTTACTACGACGGCACGCCTGTAACTGGTCCATTCAATTCGGAAGTAATGGAAGACGTGTTGTTGATGAAAGCCTTTGGAATTCCGAACGGCGTTTACTGGATCGATCGTCCCTGGGGAGTCGGCCAGCCATGGGGCTATGACGATTTTCAGATCGACGAGAAGCGTCTACCGCACTTTGGCGAGATGGTGAAGTGGTTGGAAGGACTCGATGCAAAGACGGTGCTGTGGATTGCTCCGTTCTTTCAAGGAGAGATGGCCAAGCAAGCCCACGCAAAAGGCTATACGCTCGCTGGCCAGGTCCGGCCATCGAACGGCAACAACTATCCGATGGTTGATCTCACGAACCCAGCGGCCAAGGCTTATTGGCAAGATGGGGTAGCGAAATTGCTTAAACTCGGAGTAGCAGGATTCAAGCTGGATCGTGCTGAAGAAGACATTCCGGAAACTGGACCATTCAAGGTTTTTGATGGTCGCTCGATTCGCGAGAATCGCAATGCTTACCCGGCAATGTATATCAAGGCGGTTTTTGACGAGGCTTTGAAGCATCGCAAAGACTTTGTATTAATGCCGCGTGCGGCCTACACCGGAAGCTCGGCATACGGAGTTTTTTGGGGCGGTGACATCGGCGGAACTCAAGAAGGCTTGCGTGCTTCGATCATCGCAGCTCAACGTGCTGCGGTCATGGGTTATCCGAACTGGGGTTCGGATACGTGCGGTTACAATCAGCAACTGATGGAACAGGAGGTCTGTGGACGTTGGCTGAGCTTCAGTGCCTTTACGCCAATCATGGAAGTTGGTCCAACGCGTAATGTTGGATTCTGGAACCTGCCGCGAGAACCAGGTTACGACACTGAATTGATCGCCATCTGGCGACTCTACGCACGCTTACATCAACGCTTGATCGATTACAGTTTCGAACATGCGCGAGAGGCGACAAAGACCGGGATGCCGATAATTCGCCCGCTATTCCTGGTTGATCCGAAAGCGCCGGAAGCATGGACCAACTGGTGGACCTACTTGTATGGCCGCGACATTTTGGTATCGCCGATTTGGGAGAAGGGAAGGCGCGAACAGCAGGTTTATCTGCCTGCCGGAAACAGTTGGCGT
>DATBMP010000200.1:0-4860 GCA_036554845.1 Pyrinomonadaceae bacterium | reverse complement strand
TCCGCTCGAAGCTTTGAAGTTCAACTTCCTTTGGACCGCAAGCCGTCCTCGCTTTCTCAGTGATGTAGCTTTGCCGGAAGTAAAAGAGAAGCGTGGCGGCACATTTTCCATCTCAGGAAAACTGTATGAAGAGAAGCCCGAGAAGGATGCGCGTGTAGAACTCAACCTGATCACGCAGCGCGGGGTGGTCCTACTCAATGTAGATCCGACGATGGTGCCCAGTGATCTTCGCGAGCGCCCACTGACTGAAGCGGCGAAGGCAATTGTTCGAAGCGGTGACAGCGAACTTGTAGATGCGATTCGCAAAGTTTCACCGAAACTCTTCGGCGATTACGCGAGTACCCTCCCGCCCCCCGAAAAAGAACCTACACTTGCTCGCAGACAAGTTCCCGGACAGATCGTTAGCGCGGTCACCCCTCAGTTGCTGCGCTTTAACGCCAGCGTGACCGACCGCAATGGCCGCGCGATCGGTGGAATGAAAGAGGTTGATTTTTCGGTTTATGAGAACGGCGTCGAACGTCGAGTCACGAATGTCACGCCGGCTCACGAGCCTTTCAACCTCGTGCTGCTACTTGATGTTTCGGGAAGCGTTGAGGAGCGGATCGATTTCATCCGGAAAGCTGCACGAGACTTTTTGAATACGGCTAGTCTCCAGGATCGAATCGCCATCATTAGTTTTCGTGACGATATTCAAGTCATCTCCGACTTCAGTACAGACCGACGACTGCTCTCCGTAAAACTCGATGAGATTGACGCGGGTGGGCCAACGTCGCTTTACGATGCATTGGCCTACGCACTTGCGGAAACGGTTAAACCTTTGCGCGGCGAAAGAACCGCGATCGTGATTCTCTCGGATGGCGATGACAACAAGTCGTTTGTTCCGTTTCCGGCATTGCTGCAAGCGACGATCGAATCTGGCGCGTTGATCTATCCACTCTACGTACCGTCTGGTTTGATTCCGGAAGCGAGCGTACCGCGACCTGAAGTAACGGTCGATCCATTACGAACTCGCTACCTGACTTTAACAACGCGAGCAGACGAAGAGGGGCGGAAACTGGCGAGTGTTTCTGGTGGCGTTTACTATCCAATTCATCAGATTAGTGACATTCAAAAAGCCTACGACGATGTCGTGCAGCAGCTACGCACTGCGTACACGATCACCTACGCGTCAAACTCGAACCCGTCGGGCGGTAGTCGCCGAGTCCGCGTCCGGACCAACCGCGACGGCGCATCTGTCAGACTGAGTCCAGTGGTGGGAATCGCAAATCCATGACCGTCTCCCTTTATTGAAAACTTGCTAACTCCACGCGAGCGCATGTTTCACCAATCAGTTTACATTTCGACATTCATCGCTCATTCTTGATTTCAAAATGAGCCAACCACTTTTCCACTCTCTTTTTGACGAAACTGAGCGCAGACCGCTAACCGTTTCAGAGCTGACGGAAAACATTCGTAAGGCTCTTGAAGCGCGGTTTGCTTCGGTCTGGGTGGAAGGTGAAATCTCGAATTTCAAGTCACACTCTTCGGGCCATTGGTACTTCACTATCAAAGACGAGTCGGCGCAGTTGCGAGCGAAATGTTTTCGTTCGGCGAACACTCGGATTCGCTTTCGACCAACCGATGGTTTACACGTGCGCGCACGCGGCCGGCTGACGGTCTATCCCCAGCGAGGCGAGTATGAGTTGGTGGTTGAATCGTTGGATCCGGTTGGCGCCGGTGCGTTACGAATCGCTTATGAGCAGTTGCGCGATCGGTTGCAAAAAGAAGGTCTGTTCGCGTCTGAGCTCAAGCGCCCTTTGCCGATGCTTCCACGGCGCGTGGGAGTGGTGACTTCCAGAACGGGCGCCGCTATTCGAGACGTTTTGAATGTTATATCGCGGAGGACCCGGACCGTCCACGTTCTCTTCTCGCCGGCACGCGTGCAGGGTGAAGGTGCATCAAGCGACATTGCCCGAGCGATCAGGCTCATCAACGATTACCATCAGCGGGCTTTGCGTTCGGGCCGAATTGCCGACATGGTGGATGTTCTGATTGTCGGTCGTGGTGGCGGTTCGACAGAGGACCTTTGGGCCTTCAACGAAGAGGAAGTGGCCCGGGCGATTCGCGCTTCCGCGATCCCGGTAATCTCCGCCGTCGGTCATGAAACCGATTACACGATTGCTGATTTCGTAGCAGACAAACGAGCGCCCACTCCTTCTGCCGCAGCTGAGCTTGTTGCCGCACAAGAGGACCAAATCTGCACGACACTCGAACGCTTGGCCCAGCAACTTTCGCGGTTAATGCGCTATCGCATCGCCTCTTCCCGCAATCGCGTTCATGAACATGCCTTATCGCAAGTGTTTGAAGAGGTACGAGCCAGGTTGCGTGAGGCTCGCGGCGAGGCGAACAATGCGCTGCATGAGTTGCAAGCGCTGATGGGACAGTCGTTGGCCCAATCTCGGGCGCGAATTGATCGAGTCAATAATCGATTATCGCCCAGTACTCTCCAAATGCGTCTGGCCACCGCTAAAACAAGATTTGGAGTTGCTGACAGCAGTAACAGTGCCGCTATTGAGGCACACCTGGAAAATGCGCGGGGACGTTTGGCATTGGCAGCGGCGTCGCTCGATGCGCTGTCACCACTGGCTGTTTTACAGCGCGGATATGCGATTGCAGAGGATCAGCATGGAAGGTTGTTGCGTGCCGCGCGAGATGCATCGATAGGAGATCGGGTTCGTGTGCGGTTGGCCCAGGGCGGGATTAAGGCCCGCGTTGAGCAGGTTGAAGATGAGCGCGAGTGAGGGGATTGGGTCTTTGGTCTTGGTTTTGTGTGTTCGATGTGAGTCGCGGAGCGTTCAAAGACCTAAGACCCAGGACCGAAGTCGCACTGTAAGTTTCAATCATGCAGGCATCGCGTCGTAATCGGATAGTTATCAACCTCGAGGCACGCAACGACGCGCGTGTTGGTGATCGTGCGCAACGGCGTCGATGGCCCAGAGTTCTCGGCATACTTGCGCTGGTTGTTGCTCTCGTTTGTTTAATCGCCGCGGGCGGCGGTTACTTCTGGTGGAAACGTTACCAAACTACTCCGGCGTACTCGTTAGCATCCCTCGTTTATTCGCTGAGGCAGAATGAAAATGCGGCGCCTGCTTTTGATCAGTACGTAGACACGGACAAAGTCATTAACCACATCTCGACTCAGGTCACCGAAAAAGCCATCGCGCGTTATGGGACCGCAATGAATCCCGCGCTGCGGCAACGAATTGAGGGAATGATCCCCGGCCTGTTACCCAGAGTGAGAGAACAGACCCTCGAAAGTGTTCGCTTTGTATTGGCAGACCAGATTGGGAAACTGGCGTCAACCACTGGCAACAAACCCTTCTTTGTGATCGCCGTCACCTTGCCGTACGCGGTGAACATCACGACTGAAGGTGATGTGGCAAAGGTCACTACTTCTGAAAACGATAGGACCACCGAATTGATCATGGAGCGTGCCGGAGATCGCTGGAAGATCACTGGACTTCAAAACGAAACAGTCGTTCAACGCATCGTGGAAAGACTGATGCAAGACCTGCCACCGATCGGCGCGCCGCCCGGAGAACGCCCCGGTCGCGACCCGTTTGCTCCACCGCGTCGCACCAGACGAGGACGAGGAAGATAGCCATAGCTGGAAAAGAGATGATGAATAACAACGATCAGCAAACTCGAACCTTTGAAGCGTCGCTCGAAGCTCTCGAACAAATCGTTCGCGATCTCGAGCAAGGCGACCTGCCGTTAGAGAAGAGTCTCGAACTTTTTGAGCAGGGTATTCGGCTTTCGCGCGAGTGTCAGGAACGTCTCAGTCAGGCCGAACGGCGCATTGAAATACTGTTACGTGACAATCAAGGGCGGCCAGTCGTAAGTGCATTTGAAAGTTCGAAAGTTCTCGCCGAAGAGTAGAAAGATGACCGCCTTACCAACTCGCTTGAGTCTCGACCGAACAGCATTTGACCAGTACGCCTCGGCAATACGAGTCCGCGTAGACGAAGAACTTGATCGACGGCTTCCGCTTGAGACTGTGGCGCCGCACAAAGTTCACAGTGCAATGCGCTGGAGTGTCTTCGCGGGCGGAAAACGTTTTCGTCCGCTACTACTTTTCGCGACCGGTGAAACATTCGGCGCAGCGGAAAAGCTGCTGTTGCCAACGGCTTGCGCGCTCGAATTGATTCACACGTACTCGCTGATACATGACGACCTCCCTTCGATGGACGACGATGATCTGCGGAGAGGAAAACCGACGTGTCATGTGCGTTTTGGAGAGGCGACCGCGATTCTCGCAGGTGACACGTTGCAAACACTCGCCTTTCAAACCATCGCAGAGGAGACGCAACTCGCATCCGAAATAAGAATACGTTTAATCACTCTGTTGGCACGTGCGTCAGGAACGCCGGGTGGAATGGTTGCGGGCCAGGCAGAGGATCTGGAAGCTGAATCGAGAGAGGTCAGCGGGGAAGAGTTAGAACGGATTCATCGTCTGAAGACAGGTGCGTTGATCATTGCCGCGGCCCGCGCGGGTGCGATTATCGCCGGAGCTTCAAAACCTGAGCTTAATGCGATTACCGCGTATGCCGCGCAACTTGGTTTGTTGTTTCAGATTACTGATGACTTACTGGACGTGACAGCTTCGGTTGAGACGCTTGGGAAGACACCAGGCAAAGATGCTCGTTCGGAAAAAGCTACGTACCCGGCACTCTACGGAATTGAGAAGGCGCAGGAACGCGCGACCCAAGCTCACGTGAGTGCTTGTGCCGCGCTGGACCAGATAAACCGACCCACCGAGAAATTACGCGCGATCGCCGACTTCATTCTGGAACGCAGCACGTAACATTTTAAAAAGACTAT
>DATBMP010000166.1:0-26316 GCA_036554845.1 Pyrinomonadaceae bacterium | reverse complement strand
GTCCGGATTGCCGTCGTGGATCAAACCGGGAAGATCTATCCTCGTCTGTCAGCAAGGTTGAGCAGGAACTACAAGGAAGAGAGCAAACCAGCTGAGCCAGCGTTTAACGCAAACTCGATCGCTCCAAACGCCAACCAACCGATTGCTCAGGCTGCAAAATCGCAGCCCAGTAAATTTGAACTTCAGGAAGTGAAAGTTGCTGGCCGAACGCTTGAGCAGATTAGAGAAGAGTTGAATCAAAGGCTTCGCGAAAAGCAGTTAGACGGCTATGTTGTGTTGCCACCTGATCTTTTGGAGCAAGGCACGGCGCAATACTTTGGCAGCAACACAGGCGATGTTTTCACCACTGAACGTTTAGAGGACGCGTTGAGTGTTGCAGTGAGGGAACAGCGTCTGGCCGAGGCAAACATCGACGTGAAGCTGGTGAGCCAGTTATCAACCCCGGTGACACTGAAGGCGATCAAGATGGGTGACAGTGGCGAAGAAGTCGATGCGGGCGAAGGATTCGTCCTGGTATTTGCGAGCGGCTTCGTAATTTATCTGACTATTTTGATGTATGGTCAGGTGGTCCTGGGGGCAGTGATCGAAGAGAAGGAGACTCGCATTGCCGAGATCCTGTTTTCTTCTGTTCGCCCGTTCACCTTAATGATCGGCAAGCTGATTGGTGTTTCGCTTCTAGGCTTAACGCAACTGGCTGTTTGGGGCGCCGCGTTTCTCTTATTCACGATAATTGCGGCAAAAGGGCTGCCCTTCAACATTCCGAACGTGCCCTTGTCTGTCTATATATACTTTGCGCTCTTCTTCCTGCTGGGTTATTTCATCTACTCAACCATCTATGCGCTGGTAGGATCGATGGTGACGACGGCTCAGGAAGGCGGTCAGTTGGCGTTGCCGATAGTTTTTCTTTTGGCAATCGGGTTCTATCTGGCTTTTCCCGTGATTCAGAGACCGGATTCAAGTCTCGCTTTCTGGGTCTCAATCGTTCCTTTCTTTTCACCAATCACAATGCTGGTTCGGATCGTGACGCAGACACCGCCGTTCTGGCAGATCCTCTTGTCGCTGGTGGTTGGATTCGGCACGGCGTTGTTCTTGATCTGGCTGGCGGGTCGGATTTATCGAGTGGGGATGTTGATGTATGGGAAGAAGGCGACGATTCCGGAGGTGTTACGGTGGGTTCGTCAGGCGTGAGATCTCAGTTTTCACAACTTTAGGGCTTTGCCCTAAAAGTCGTTTTCATTCACACCGGGCTTCAGCCCGGTGACTAAGTGCCGGACTGAGGAGACCAACCGTTTCAACGGTTTCTATCTTTCAATAATTCGTAACCTCTTCCACCAAAAGCTTTCAGCGCATCGAGAAACCATTAAAACGGTTAGTCCATCGTCGTCCTCCTGATCACCGTGCTAAAGCCCGGTGTGAATGAGAGTCGGTTTTCAGATTTTTGAGGCAAGGCCTCTCAGATCTAAGATTTCAGAGTTCAGATTTCAGACCTCAAATCTCAGATCTAAGATTCCCGATTTCTTATGATCGAAATCGAAAAGAAATACCGTCTCACCAAACCTCAACGTGCCGCCATCTTGCGACGCCTGGCAAAAATCGGTGCGCGTCGTCGTAAGGAAGAGTTTGAAGAGAACACTCTTTATAGCGGTGGTCCAATTGAATTCGGCAAATCCGTGTTGCGACTTCGACGCGTCGATGGTTCAGCCACCCTCACATACAAACAGAAATTCCCGAGTGCATCCACTATCAAGCATCAGCGCGAGGATGAAACACGAATCGAGGACGCAGAGGCAATGGACGCAATCCTGGATGCCCTCGGGTTTACTCCAACGCTGGTTTATGAAAAGCGACGAGAGACGTGGCGCCTGGGTAAAGCTGAAATTGTGATTGATGAACTGCCGTTCGGATTGTTTATGGAAATTGAGGCGAGCGAAGAAGAAATTCGCGAGGTGGAACGTAAACTTGCCATCAAGGGGTTGAGAACCGAGCGGGCCACCTACCCAGAACTTACGATGAAGAAGGGAACGCGCTTTGGAGATCTAATTGAAGCGCGTTTCGAAACTTAGCAGACACCAAAAACCAAAGACCAAAGATCCTTAAGTACGGACTAAACGGTCCGCAATTCTTTCCGATAGCGCGCTGATCGTTGCCGAGGGATTGACGCTGAGCGCGGTTGGAATAATCGAACCATCTGAAACGAACAGATTCGGATAGTTCCAGACCTCGCCAAACTCGTTCACAACGCCTGCACTAGCGTCATCCGACATCACGCAACCGCCGAGAGGGTGGGCCGTCAGCAGTTTTTTGAATGGCCACCCCCACAGAACACTCGGTTTGTATTTTCCTCCGACACCGCGACTCAGTTCTTTAAGGGCCGCTTCCATTTCATTGAACATCTCTTTGCTGTGGCGGCTGTCCCAGTACACGTCAACATTGCCATTCGACAATCTAATTTCACCGTCTGCCGCATCCGTGCCCATGCCGAGATAAGGCAGAAACCTTGGTGTCACACCGCCTTGAAACAACTTGTCAGCGCCATCGGTGAATGCCGACGCGTTAGTCAGTCCCATGGTCCGCATGAAGTACTTCTTCAGAAACGTTCCCAGGTTCTTAAGTCGATTCGGAACAGGAAGACTGCTTTCAAGGTACCAAAGGAAGGGATCGGGAAAGCCAAGGTCTTGGATGAAGATCCGGTTCTTTTGAGTTGAGTAATCCAATCCCGCCGTGATGCTTGGACCAGCCCCGGGATCAACTTCACGATTAGCTTCAAAAGTTCCTGCCAGGAGGAAATCGCCATTCCCGGAAAAATGAGAACCAAGCGCTCTATTGAGTTTCGGAAGTGAATGATGAACGTCGCGTGATCGCAACAGAAGCTCAGTTGTCCCGAGTGAACCAGCCGACACAATAACTTTTCTTCCAACTACGCTGCCGACCTGAGATTCGCCTCGGCGTTCCGAATCAAAGTGGCGGAAGTGGACTCGATAGCCGTTGGTTTCGACCGGGTCAACAGGTTCAATCTTCTCGACCAGATGCAGTGGATAGACCTCCGCACCGTTTCGTTCGGCCCACGCGATGTAGTTCAAATCAAGAGTGTTTTTTGCGTGAACGTGACATCCAAGCATGCAGTTACCGCAGTAGACACATCCGTCCTGAAGAATTCCCTGTCGATTGATCTTTTCCGGTCCTGTGTAGACACAGATCTCCATCAGCTCGGCCTTTCGACCAGCACCCGCAGCAGCAGCCATAAAAGCCTGAGTGCGATTGGGCATCGCGAAATCTGCGGGCGGTGTAAGAGGGCGGGCCTCTAATACTTCGCGTGCTTTGTCGTAGAAGGGATCGAGGCAGTCACGTGTGACGCCTTTGGGCCAACGAGGATCTTCGAAGATCTCCTTTGGCGTTCTGATATGCACGTTAAAGTAGACCAGCGAGCCACCACCGACGCCGCTTGCCTGGATCACGTCGATGTTGCGGAACGCGCGATAGTCGAGGAGCCCGTAATCATTGAAGTTCCAGAAGGCGCGTGCGACCTGCCCCGTGGTGCGAGGGAAATCTTTCTTGCCCCAGCGTTTTCCGCGTTCGAGAACGCAAACCGATCTACCAGCCTGCGCAAGGCGACAAGCATTGATCGCACCGCCAAACCCCGAACCGATCACGACGATGTCATAGACGTCTTTCATCAGTTCTCAGGTGTTTACTAGATCGAAACCGATGCGCATGCGTCGCTGCTGCCAGTCTTCGCCCATCAAGAGAAAGTAACCAAAGAGGCGATACTTGTATTCCTCGATCGGTGTTTGAGGGTTCCAAAGCTTTAGCCAATCTGTCGCGTAGATCAGCAACCCGAGATAGAGACCATCGGCGATCTGTGAGATCTCGTCTATGCAGAAGCAGTCCGGTGGGATGTTCTTGAGTGGCTGCCAGCGATAGTTGAACTGAAAGACACGCTTACCTTTATTCTCAGGCAGCATGCTTGGTCTATTGGGCCGGCCGATAAAGTAGAACGTATGCTCGTCATAACCGTAGTTCTGTTTCTCTTCTGGTGAGGCGTCCATCGTTTCCACACCGGCAAGATCCATCGCGGCCTTAATGAAGCGTTCTTTTGCGTTTCGATAGACCGTCGTGTTGGTGCAGAAGAAGGCTGGATCGCTGCCCATCACGTCGCCCCCTTCGGTCCACTTAGCCAGTTCCGCTTCACCAATATGTCGAAAGGTTTTGCCGGTCCATGGTGAAAACAGCCGTGACGCCTGCCAAGCGACGTTGAGACTGTTCTTTTGACCCAACGCGAACAGTCCCTGACTTTGCCAGGACACAAGTGCGCCCCGGTAATAACCATCCATCGTCTGTGGAGCGATGCCGGCATTAAATAAGGAGTGCAGCTTATCCAGCACTGGAGAGACGGTCCGATGCTCCAACATCAGCGTGTCTGAGTAAGACTTCAGCATTCGCAGGATGTCGCCAGAGCTTTCGAGATCTTTCTGTACCTCTTGCAGGCGGCTTGGATCTGCGTCGCCGTCGGGAGTTCCGGCAAGCGTAAGAGTCTTAAATTTATCGGGTGCAGGGTCGGTTAGCACCGCGGGAGCGGAAAGCCGGCTAGTAACCGCAGCATCGGGAATTTGCAGAAAGGGAAAGAGCCGCTGCGCTTCAACGTTCCAGAATGGTTCTACCAAGAGGAAGTAACCGAAGTGCTGGGGATGGTATCGCGCTGGTTCAGCGTCGGGTTTGTAGCGTTCAAGCAAGTTAGCGGTTGCGAAAATTGCCTGGCCCAGAAACAGTCCATCCGCAATCTGGACCATCTCGTCGATCAAATAGAACAACGGCGGATAATTTCCGAGCCCGTGATATCGATAGTTCAAACGAAATACTTCACGTGGAGTGCCCGGATAGATTGAAGGTGCGCGATACGCGGCAAAGTGACCGCCGTTGAGTTCGTGGCCATACTTTGCCCGTTCCTCAAGCGGCGCTTCCTGTAGGTGCCACATGAAAGTCAACAGAGAGTTCAAAGCGATGTTGACCGGTTGACCCTCAATTTTGTTGAAGTGATTGATCCCGCGATACACCTGAACGTTATCGGGAACACTGTTGCCGACAACTTGCGCTCGGTCGCCATCGCTCATCGGTTTATAGCTCTTTCCCGACCACGGACAGCGGGTCACGACAATTGAACTCCAGATATAACCCATCAGGTTTCCATACTCGGCGGCAACGCCAGTCAGATCACCGGTTCGCAAGCCGGGACAGACGCCGTAGTAGTGACCATCCAATCTGTCAAAGGTCTTACCTAACTCAAAGAGCTTTGCCATCTTTCGATAGGGGAGGGCATTATTATCGAGATTGTTCTCGAGTTGGACCATGTAGTCCTTCATTATTTCCAGAACCGAAGAGGCTCCGTCGAGATCCGCCTTAATTTCCTTCACTAACTCATTGTTGGGATCGAAATCTTCGAGAATGTCGAGCGTCTTTAGCTTCTCGCGCGGAATTGTTTCAACCGGAATCGAACGAAGACCTGCATTCGTCAAGCTTTGTTTGGGAATCTCAACCAGGAATTCTTCTCGTGGTTGGGCGTTGAATCTGACGCTTCCATTCGTGGTATGGAGGACGGTGCCGGAGGGTGTTTTCACAGTTACATAGATGTCGGGTGCCGCTTCGAAGAGCGAATTCAGTTTGCTCTGATCGTACTTGATAGAGAAGTTGCCGTTGGGGTCTGACATTGTATCCCCGAGCAGATCGTCATAGACCATGTCCTTATCGAACGCGCTCACGATCAAACCCGGCACGCCCTGTTTAGTTTCAGTTTCTACTATCCGTCCCGTAATTTCGTAAATCATGAAAGGAACTCCTTAATGGGTTATGCCGTCGCGAGGAATGAGTTCGCTGTGATGAACACCCAGGTGGTGACCGAGAAACCGATTAGTTAACTGATAGTGCTCGAAGCCACTGTAGTTATCGCGCCGAAAGGGAAGCAGCTTTTCGTAGACCTTCTTAAACGTCTTTCTGTCATATACGGCTACAACGTTGTATCCGCGATTGCCTACCACCAGGTACTGTCCGTCTGGCGAAACCCGTGCGGCGTAAATCCCGTCCAAAACTCTCCCACCTGTTACTTGCCAGGTTTGCAGCACGTAGTGAGAACTCGAGGGAAACGCCTTTCGCGAAAACGCGCCCACCAACGAATGAATCTTGTCGCGAATAGCAAGGGCACGCGTTGAGAATCTTGGGTTGCATTCGAGTACACGACTCTCAGCAAAGCGATCCAGTGGGATCTCTACAACGCTATGGTTTCCCCCACTCGCAATGTAGAGCTTGTCATCATCTGAAATCTCAACATCAGAGTTGAGATGGGCAGGAAACTCTGCCGCACCGCTCCAGGTGCGCGTGATCTTTGCGGTTGGAAGATCGATTTCGTAGATGTACTCGCGGATATACCCCGGAGACCAGTTGACCCAGTCATCGTTGTCCGTAATCAACGAGTACGTGAGGGCATAACCGACGGGCTTGTGTGGATGAACGCGACAGTGCCAGACGTTGTTTTGGACCTTGATTACGCGCGCACGCTTTTCAGGATCGGGTTCTTCGAGGTCAAACACACCGACCTGCCTAACATCACGACGTTCTGGTCCAAGATCACCGATGAGGATGAAGCGGTTCGTCGGATCCCAACGAAGTTCATGCGCATTCTCCAGACGGTGCGGTCCCAGGTTCTCTGGATGTTTGAGATCATCCACATGAAAGCGATACAGGTGGTCACCAATCGCGCCAATAAATCTTTCGCTATCGGGATACCACAAGTGATGAGTGTTGGCGCGCAATCGATACGAACACTCTTCAAAGAACATAGTTGACTGCCGGCCCACTTCCCGCATGTTGTTGCCGTCGGAAATGTCGATCAGCATGATGGTCTGGCTGAAATTTCCGAGCAGCGCGAGTTTGCCGTTGGGCGCCAGCGAAGGATTGTGACCCGAGCTGATACCATCGTAGTACTTCACGTAAAACTTCTTCTCGGGCCAGTCGAATCTGAGCAACCCGGCGCTGCCAATGAGACCATCCAGATGTGGGCCATCTAGCGCGAAGTACATGCTAAAGCGTTCGTCCATGCTTTTCTCCTGGTTCGTCTTGAAAGTTCACTGCAGAATGCAAAGCTAATCTTGAGATCATTGCTGACCTTCTGTCGGTTCGGAGGATTGCGTCGATTCGATTCTGATATCGGGAGAACTGGTGAACACGTTCGTCTCGGTCCTGGCTGCTTCCATGACGATTGGCGATTCGATTAGTTCAGGCTCCGTTGCGGCGGGATCATCAGGAACCAGTTCGGGTCCCGTGTTCGTTTGCCGGGGTTTCCACTTCCTCGGTACTCGTCGAACACCAATCGGATAGATTGTGAGGTTGCCCAGTTGGTCGATGTGCAGGCGCAGAAAGCTTTTCCAATCCTCAACAGCCAGCGAAGAAAAAGCTTCGTTACCGTGACGCCCGAAGACATTCAACGATAAGAGCAAATACACACCCATAATCAACGAGCCAAATACAAATCCCCCAACCAAAATAAGGAACCCTGCGAACGGCAAACGCAAATCGAAATCGAAGTGAAACCCGCCCGGCCAGGGGATTCTCAGCGACCAAGCTTCGGGCGTTGATATCTGGGTCACGAACGCGGCAACAATCAGAGCAATAGCGAATGCGGCCAGGATGTGCGCCACCGCGTGGAGCCCGCCCATGACAGTTCGGTAAAGCGTGGAGTGTGTATCCGTGAAGAACATAAATCCAAGAATCGTAAGCACCACCAGTGCCGTTGTAATGGGACTAATAATCAGAGTTTGAATCGCGTAGTAACTGATGTCGCTTAGTCGATACCGCAGGCTGTGCAAAGCCGGGTGATCTATTTCGGCTAAGACGCGCAACGTGAGCAGCAGATACAAGCCTGCTGTTACGAATCCGAAGGTCCAACTCTTGTTTCCTTTCAGATACGGAAAAATTAGATTGAGAAACGTGAGCTTTCGCGATTCGCTGGTGGGCGGGAAGCAGCCCTCCAATTTAAAGGTTCTCTCTTCGCCCTCTTTGAGACCACGCTCGACGATGTTGTCGAGGTTTCTACCCCAAAGCCCATAGTGAGTAGGGTGAAGAAAAGCGCCACCACCACCCGCAGTGATTTTTTGAGTGGACTTGTCAGCGGACTCGTGACGGCGGTAGTGGTGAAAATCGCCGGCAATGAAAACTGCCACGCCTTTACCCAATCTTTTTTCAAGCAGCTTGATGTTGCTCTCGTTGTAAGTGGGATCTATTCCCTCGTACTGCGCGGCGCGAATCCAATGCGGTTCGGCGTGGCAGAGAATTATTCTCGCGGGCTCACCCGTTGCAGCCGATTGTTTGTCCATTTCTGCAGTCAGTCGCTTGAAATACTCCATTTGCGGACCATCGATATCGGACCCCAGTTGGACATCGGTCCCGAGTAACCACCAGTTATGGGGAAGCTTTAACGCGAAGTAGCTTCGCACCTGTCGTGTGCGCCAACCTGCGAACCAGGGCCGAGCCGTGAAAAGACGCGTGAAGGCGACCAGACTGTCGTACCAATCGTGATTTCCTGGGACGGCAAAGACGTGCGGATGCGAATCGTAGGTGTAGCGGAGAGCCGTCTCGTAAGGAGCGACGAGGCGCTCGTTATATTCCGTGCGGCTCGCTGTTGGATAGACTTCGTCACCACCGAAGATCAGCAGATCTCCTCTCTTTGTTTGGCTCTGGTGTTTTTCCTTCGTGTTTCGATCTGTGAAAGTAAAAGTGCGGCCCGGTTCCGCAAGGTAATAAGCGATGGTGTAAGTGGGGTTCCAGCCGTCGCCTAGATCTCCCACATAGTCGATCCAGATCGAAGTGCGCGGTTTGTTAGGGTTGGGTTTACATATCTCTTTCCCATTGTCGGTGTAGTAGCAGGTGTAATCGTAAAACTGCTGGTTGTCTCCCGAGGCCATCGCTTCCACGAGACGATGATCCGAATGACGACCGAAGATTGTTGAGATAGCTACCTCAACGCCAGTCTTTGCAAGTTGACGCGGGTCGTACCAACCGACCATAGGCTTCATCAATGGAGGACGAGTCATCTATTCGTTTCCTGTGTTTGTTTGGTAGGTTTGACTATGAAAGAGATCTGTTGCCAACGCCGAGAGACCAGAGCACTAAGTGGTCACAGCGTTTGACGGGTGTGATGCGAGCTGAGAGGTGAGCCACGCTTTGGCTCCTTTCTGAGGTCCTCAAGGTCAGCGGGTCGCTCGAGGTCGGGGGTGAGCTAACCGGAAGTTAAGTGAGATATGCGAGGAGCAAGAACTTCGACTGCTAAGCGTTCGACCGATTGTTAACGCAGGCTTTATATGTCAGAACCCTGAGCCGGTCAATAGGAAACACTTTCAGGTTGAAAGCCTTGATTGGTCTGGCTCTTAAAAGGCCAAAGCGGCTTCACCTTTTCAGACGAAGCCGCTTTCGATCTAAGCATCAAGGTGGGGCCTAATTTACATCCCCATTCCGCTCATGCCGCCCATGCCGCCTGGCATTGGGGTTGACTTATCATCTTCGGGAATCTCAGAAACCATTGCTTCCGTGGTCAACATCAATCCCGCGATTGAAGAGGCGTTCTGCAATGCAGTTCGCGTTACCTTCGCCGGATCGATCACACCAGCCTTGACAAGATCGCCGTACTCCTCGGTTTGAGCGTTAAAGCCGAAGTTCTCACTCTTGTCGGCCCGTACGCGCTCAACAACAACAGCGCCTTCTTTTCCAGCGTTCTGAACGATCTGTCGCAGTGGCTCTTCGAGCGCACGGCGAACGATGTTAACGCCAATTTGCTCGTCTGGGTCGCCTTCGATCTGGAACTTCTCCAGGGCTTTCGCAGCACGAACCAATGTCACACCACCACCGGGAACGATACCTTCCTCGACGGCTGCGCGCGTTGCGTGCATGGCATCCTCAACACGAGCCTTCTTTTCCTTCATCTCGGTTTCGGTCGCAGCACCAACCTTGATTACCGCTACGCCGCCAACGAGTTTTGCGAGACGCTCCTGCAGTTTCTCGCGATCATAATCGGAAGAGGTCTCTTCGATTTGGGCCCGAAGGGTTCTGACACGACCTTCGATATCCGCCTGCTTACCGGCGCCTTCGACGATCGTGGTGTTGTCCTTGTCGATTGTGACCTTCTTTGCGCGCCCGAGATCCTCGAGTTTGACGTTCTCGAGCTTGATTCCGAGATCTTCGCTGATGACTTTGCCGCCAGTGAGGATCGCGATGTCCTCGAGCATCGCCTTGCGACGATCGCCGAAACCCGGAGCTTTGACGGCAGCAATGTTGAGGGTGCCGCGCAACTTGTTAACAACCAGGGTTGCGAGTGCTTCACCTTCAACATCTTCCGCGATGATCAGCATGGGCTTGCCCATTTTTGCGACCTGCTCAAGTAAAGGCAGCAGATCCTTCATCGAGCTGATCTTCTTCTCATGGATGAGAAGCAGCGGATTGTCGAGCACGGCTTCCATTCGCTCTGGATCTGTAACGAAGTACGGGCTCAGATAACCGCGGTCAAACTGCATTCCTTCCACAACCTCGAGCGATGTTTCCATCGTCTTCGATTCTTCGACCGTGATCACGCCATCTTTACCGACCTTGTTCATTGCTTCGGCAATGATGTTGCCGATGGTCTGGTCGCCGTTAGCTGAAACGGTTCCGACCTGAGCAATCGCGTCACCCTTCACTGGCTTCGCCAATCTTTTGATCTCTTCCGTGGCGCGCTCAACAGCTTTATCGATGCCTCGCTTCAACGCCATTGGGTTGGCGCCGGCAGCCACAGTTTTGACGCCTTCGCGGAAGATAGCCTGGGCCAACACTGTCGCTGTGGTGGTACCGTCACCAGCGACGTCAGAGGTCTTAGAAGCAACTTCTCGTACCATTTGGGCGCCCATGTTTTCGAGGGCATCCTTCAATTCGATCTCTTTTGCCACCGTCACACCGTCTTTGGTGATGGTCGGTGAACCAAACTTCTTATCGATAACGACGTTCCGGCCTTTTGGGCCAAGTGTGATTTTTACGGCGTCAGCGAGCTGATTGATACCGCGCAAAATCGCCGCGCGTGACTCCTCGCCGTGAACTACTTGCTTTGCCATTTCTCTCTTTTCTCCTGCTGAAAGTGTGGGTTGTTAATGCAAAACTAAAGGCGGCCAGGTTTTTGAAACCTACTTGCCGCCTTTTTTGCCACCGCTAGCCGCGCCAGCGCGTTCAATGATCCCAAGGATCTCGTCCTCGCGCATGATCAGTAGCTCTTCGCCCTCGATCGAAATTTCTGATCCGCTGTACTTACCGAAAAGGACACGATCACCTTCCTTAACATCCAGCGGCTGACGGGTCCCGTCTTCCTTGTATTTGCCTTCACCGGCCGCTACGACCTGACCTTCCTGCGGTTTCTCTTTCGCTGTATCCGGGATGATGATTCCACCCCGTACTTGCTGGGCCTCCTCCACTCTCCGCACGATTACGCGGTCATGGAGAGGTCTAATGTTTATAGCCATACTTCAGTTCTCCTTTCAGGGTTCCGTTTAGAAATATTGCGAATGGTTGAGATGTTGGGCCGTGGCCGAGGATTCATTGTCGGTTAGCACTCATCAATCTAGAGTGCTAAGCATATAGCGGCCTGAAACGTGTTGTCAACCGGTTCCAACGAGCATTAAAGATGGCAGGATAGCTTGGGTTAGCGACCGCCGGCTTTAGCAGCACGGGCCGCGCCGCGCTCCATCTTCTGGTAATCAGCGACGCGCTTCGACAGGGTATTGCGGTGAATTCCGAGGACTTTTGCGGTGTTCGAGAGGTGTTTCTTATTTCGGGCCAGGGCTTTTTGAATATAGACTTTCTCAAACTCACTGACTGCCTCTGCCAGCAGTATTTGACCGTCAAGCATGTCGTCAATCAGCGACTCAAGTCTCGCCCGCATTCAGTTCTAGTCTCCGTCCTACGGTTTTCTTTACAAAGTAGTGAGGCTTAAAGCTCTTTTCCTGTTATCAGTCGATACGCCTCCAAGTACCGGGAAGTAGTTGCAGCCGCCACGTCAGTGGGGATTGGAGGGGCGGGCGGTTTCTTATCCCAGTCGATCGTCTCGAGGTAATCGCGGACGAACTGCTTATCGAATGAAGGCTGCGATTTGCCAGGGCGATAGCTTTCAGCAGGCCAGAACCGTGAGGAGTCGGGAGTTAGAGCCTCGTCAATCAGAATGATCCTACCGTTCTTATCGCGCCCAAACTCAAACTTGGTGTCGGCGATGATGATGCCGCGAGAGCGGGCGTAATCTCTTGCTTGTTTGTATAACGCGAGCGAAGTGTCACGCAGAAAGTCTGTTGTGTCCTTGCCGAGAAGATTCTCTACGTCGCGTTCAGATATGTTTTCGTCGTGTCCTTCTTCGGCTTTGGTGGATGGCGTGAAGATCGGTTGTTCCAGTTCGGCAGATTCAAGAAGGCCTTCAGGTAACCTATGGCCAGACACTTCACCAGTCTTCAAGTAGTCTTTCCAACCCGAACCAACCAGGTAGCCGCGCACTACACACTCCACCGGAAAGACTTCAGTGGTACGAACGAGCATGGATCGTCCTGCGAGACTTTCAGATTGTTTACGAATTGATTCAGGCATCTCCGAGAGTTCAGTAGTGATCATGTGATTTGGAATCACATCATGCAGTTTCTCAAACCAGAATTTTGACAAGCCGGTGAGCACTTCACCTTTGCGTTCGATCGGAGTCGGCAGAACACAATCAAAGGCAGAGATGCGATCGGTGGCGACGATCAAAAGCTGATCATCATCGACAGCGTATACGTCGCGGACCTTGCCGCGTTTGTGCAATTTGAGATCTGAAAGGGATGATTGCAGTAGTGTGGCGGTGCTTGTCATCCTTACTCGCTTCGCTTCGTTGAAGTTGGAAAAGTATTTGTAGAGGCGAGCCGGATTTTGCTCGTCGGTAGAACCTTTGTCAAGCGAGGCTGAGATTTAACTTTGCGATTCTGATGCAGCAAAATTTCTTATGGAGTTGATGACAATTTTTTGTTACGCAGTATTCTCTTTGTGCGGTTTCTGACGATAACTTCCGAAGATAAGACGATAACTTCCCACGATAAATAAAAGAGCAAATTTCAACGCATCCGATCGATCTACCGACGAGCACGGTGTGAAGTGAAGATGGTATGAAGATGGGCACGCTCGTTGATGCCAGATTGAAACGACTGTGCGCCAGTTGTTATCAGCTTGGTCCAAAGAGATGTAGTACTGATAGGTTTGAGCTCTGCCTTTCTGACCAGGGACCATCCGGAGGGCCTGCAAGTTCGGTATTATCTGAGCCATTTTGACTTAGGGCTTGAGTTTGGTCCCCTTGTCCTGTACTATTCGTTCGCCCGATGATGCGTTACCCCCAAGTGGCGCATACCCTCTGAGCCTCCTGCTTGTCAGTCCCAAATTGAGTAAATCTCATGGTAACGGCAGCAACTGACAGACAGAAAACAGCCAAAGACAATCCAATGATCGACCCTGGCGACCGTAAGGTCACGCTTCTCGTGGTCGAGGACGATGAGAATATTTCAACTGCGATCAGTGAATACTTCTCTCGTGCGGGTTATAGCGTTAGGACCGTGGAAGATGGTTTGACGGGTGTTAAAGCAGCACTCGACGATCCACCCGATGCGGTCGTACTTGATCTGATGTTGCCAAAGATGGACGGTCTCGCCGTTTGTAAGGAGCTCAGAGAAAAAGTCAACTACCTTCCGATCCTGATGCTTACCGCAAAGGACGATGTTGTTGACAAGGTTCTCGGGCTGGAGATGGGCGCCGATGACTACATCACCAAGCCATTCAGCTTGCGTGAGTTGGAAGCGCGAATCAAATCAGTTCTCCGGAGAGCACGGAGCTCGCCCGGCCCTGATGGAACTCGAGATGAAGCGCCAATCGTTCGCGGTAGACTTCGGATCGATCCGGCCAAGAGGGAAGTCACTATTGGAGAACGGCAGGTGGAACTCACGCCAAAAGAGTTTGACTTGCTGAGACTTTTTGCATCGAACCCGGGAAGGGTTTTTCCCCGCAAGTATCTGCTTGAAAAAATCTGGGACTACTCTTACGAAGGCTACGACCGAACGATCGATTCTCATATCAATCGGCTTCGTGCCAAGATCGAAGAGAACCCGGAAAACCCACAGATGGTGCTAACTGTTTGGGGCATCGGTTACAAATTTAGCGACGAGCAGTAACGCCTTCGTCGCACTTACCCGTCCTAACAAGTTCAAACTGCATCGCACCGGCCAATCGCCTTTAGGGCGCCTTCCATTAGCCGGTTCCCGTCTCTACAGATGATTAACTCCCTCCGCTTCAAAGTCAGTGCCCAGCTTGTCAAATGCGTGAAGACCTCCGCGCCGAAGATGAAGCGTCTCTTTACGCTACTTCCTTCGGCTTGTCTTTGCTCGATACTTGTGTCACCGGTCAACGCGTCAAACAAACTCGCTCCAGCAATTCTTAGTTATCAGGCTATCTCGGAAGTCACCCAACTCAGCGAAGAGGATGATGGTTATCTCGCCTCGGTGTTTTCAGGTACTGGAATTCTGGTTGTAATCGGGCTCGGATTGTTTGGCTTGCTGGTTTCGCGAAAACTCAATGCCCGAGCTAATGCGGCCGAGTTGAAAGAGACCGAAAGGATTGAAGTTCCGGAGGACGGTAATCCCAACTATGTAGAAGAAGCGCCGCCTACTTCGAATGCTGAAGAAACATTTAGTACACCCGCCGCTACGAACAGCCACGCAGTCGTAAATCCTGCTTCGGAATTCGGGTCCTACCGCATTGAGCAGGAAGTCAAAAAGCTTCTCCTCGACCAACCGCATCACATGGATGTTCTCGCTTCACGCGTAACTGACGATAGACGTGCAATTGAAGCGTCTCTTCTAAGGGGTTTATCCGACGTTGACGTAGAAGTTCGTCGCCGTGCCCAACACGCATTGGAAGGGTACGGGTTTGTCGCTCGTGAATGCGCGATGCTGCTCCTGGCAGACGATCCTTTTGAGAGAACTTCGGCGGCCCGAACGCTGGGCGAGATAAAATCGGCGGCCGCACTCACGTTTCTTCTTGAAGCACTCTACGACTCAGAATCGATAGTCAGAAACCAAGCCGTGATCAGCATTGGAGAGCTTAGAATTCCAGCCGCAATTGGAGCCCTCCTGGACATGGCACGTCGCCACCCGGACGTTCCGAGTAGTTTGATCAGCAGAGCACTCAGCTCGTGTTCTTTGGAAGGTCTGGACTTTTTTGACGCCGCCGTTTCCGCGCCAGCCGCGCTCGTTGCCCACACAGACAGTGAGGTCACACCGACCGTGACCGCGGCAAATGTGGAGCAATTGCCGCACACTTCAAAGAACGAGGACTTCCTCGAGGCGTTAAAGAGATGTGATAGCGAGAACCAGCTTGAGCGAACCGAAGCAGCAAAAACGTTTGCGAAGTTTAAGGTCAAATCATCAGTGGCAGCACTTTTTGCGATGGCACTGTATGACCAGGACGAAACCGTTCGCTCAACCGCAATTGTCAGTCTCGCAGCAATCAACCACTCGTCTGTGTTCCCGGCATTCTTGATGGGCCTCGCCGATGATTCACTCGAGGTTAGGGCTGCTGCATTGAGATCGTTGAATCAGCTGAGCTTTGATCGAGCTGACGCTTACATTCGACTCACGGAGACTGCGGCCCCGGATTTTCTTGCTGAGGTGGCCAAAGCTTGTTTGAAATCTGGTATAGCAGGCCAAAGCGTCGACCGTTTAGCGAGTAGCGATCGTCGTGAGGCGTATGAGTCATTCGCCGTTATCTCGCTACTGGCGAAGGCGAGGATGGCCCAACCGGTCTTGTCGGCGATCGCCTCCCACGCAAATAATGAGGTCAGGTTGCTGGGGATCCAGCTCCTGGCAATGACGGGAGAGCCCGAGATCGTGGACCAGTTCAGAGAACTCTCATCGAGCACCGAAATCCCGAGAAATGTGCAAGCAGCCTTGCTCGATGCGATGACGAAGTTGGAAGCGCTAAATGAGGATGTAAGCGGCGATACAGTGAGTGTGGTATCACAGATCGCCCAGGAAAAAGATGCTCTCGCAATTAGTCCGGTGCTTGAATCGGAACCAAAATTGGAGGTGGAAACGGCCGCAGAAGAGATGAAGTTGTAATCCCAGTAACCGGCCACGGGCACTCTCACAATAGCCCGAAACGATTTCCTCTTGCCCCGATGAAACCGAAATCGAACGAAACATTTCGAAAGGAGTGGCGATTCGCGGCAGCTCTGTTTTCGCTAATGCTCCTCCTTTCGTTATCGATTACTCCGACGCTGGCTCAATTGAAGAAAACGAAACGCATCACGGCGGTACGCCTAGGCACTGCAACCGAAGGGTCGCGGGTCAGTATTCATGCGGATTCAGCGCTTAACGACTACGAAGCGTTTCGCCGCGGAGATCGGTTCTTCGTGAAAATCCCTTCAGCGAGTTTCCTTTCGTCTCAGCCACTATTTCGTGGAGCAGGTTTTCAAGAGATCCTGGTGCAGGAGATTGGAGATACCGTTGTTATCTCTTTCTGGCTGCAGCCTGGTGCATCAGCGAATGTCGAACAAAGAGGAACCAAGCTCGATGTCGTCTTCTCAGTTTTTGGAGGAGTGGCAACCAAAAATTCCATGGCACCGACCTCTGGTGAAGAGCGACAGCGTTGGATTGGCCCGGTTGGTGGTCAGACAGCAGAAGTAAGCCGGCAAGGTCTTGTAGGGGCGATCGAACCGGCAGTAAACGATGTCCGCCCCTCTCGCGACCGGGCAGGCGCTGCGGCTGAAGTGACTACTCCAACAGCAAAGAATAGCGATACTGAAGCGCGGTCCACTGAACGCGTCTCAACAAGAACTGAGCAGTCTCCAACGATCGATTCACAAGAGATCGCTGGTCAGGTCGGAACGGCGCAATCCCCGACCGGCGCTCAATCAACAAGGCCGGCGCAGGATTCGAATTCGTCCAGTGATAGTCGATCGAACTGGGAACGTCGCCGAGATGAGACCATTCAATGGGTCAAGAACAATTGGGTTATCTCGGGCTCCATCAGTTTCTTACTAATGACATTTGCCGTTTGGCTGGCAGCACATAGGCGCTCACCAGCAGATAAATTGAAGACAGCAAAACCCAGCGACGAACCATCGCAACCCATTGAGGGTGCTATCCCGGATCGATACGTCGAGAGTGTCAGCTTGTTCAACGAGGATATTCCGGCTGATGCCCCAGTGAGCATCCAGGACATCACGGATGAATCTATAACTGAAATTCCTTCGTCAGCTTCACCTGACATCACTCAGAACACCCTTCCAACCGCGCCTACAGTTGAGAGTGTCTCGTTTTTCTCGGAGGCCACTGCCTTGAACTCAGAACAGTTATTCACGAATGTCTCAAAGAATGATCAGCTTGATGCGGAGCTTCAAAAACTCTTCGCGGGCGAAGACTACGATTCAACCCTGATTGGCACGCGCGACCTCGTACTTCGCAAGGAAGTTGCTGCAGCGCTGCTAGCGGCCATTGCAAGCCACGACGTGCGCCAGAGTCAACCTGCTCGCCAGGCTTTCATCGAACATGGATACCTCGACGAAGTGACTGCGGAATTAAGAACTGCTGAATCCGGCTCTGATCGAGCGGCTGCTGCCAGGAAATTGGGGGTGATAGGAAGTCTTCAAGCCAATCAGTCGCTTCTGGCGGGAATAAGCGATAGTGCGCCCGAGGTGCGGCTTGCGTCAGTGGAAGCCCTGGGTAAGGTTGGCGATCGATCTGCACTTCCAGCTCTGAATGACCTTTTGGTGCTCGAGACCAGCGAGTTGGTACCTGAACACGTTATCCGGCAGGCCATAAATTCCATTACGTTGAACGAGACGCGGAGTTCGGCGCCTGAAAGGCCAACTTTGCGAGTGGTCGAAAATCCAAAACTATCAGCCCAGGAGGAGGCTGAAGCTGAATTTATCGAGTTCGTGGATCAATTCGAGTTGACTGAAACAGTAACTGAAGTTGAGAGTTTGAGTTTCAGTGATTATCGTCTCGAAACGATTGATACAGAATTCGCCGCTGAAGAGGAGCGTCTGCTTCAGGAAGAAGAAGAATTGCGCCGCGCGGCAGAAGAGCTCGAGCAACGACGGCTCGAAGCTGAGTCCGCCCGCAAGAAAGCCGAAGAGGAAGCACGATTGAAGGCTGAGAGCGAGGCGCAACTCCGAGCGGAAGTTGAAGCACGTATTCGCGCCGAAGAGGAGGCACGTCGCAGGGCAATGGAAGAGGCAGCGCGACGCCAGGCTGAAGAGGAAGCCCGCATACTCGCGGAGCAAGCCGAGAGAAACCGTGCCGAAGAGGAAGCACGACTCCGGGCTGAAGAAGAAGCGCGTTTTCAAATGGAGGCGCAGACTTTAAGACGAGCCGCAGAGGAACTTGCCCGCAAACGTGCTGAGGCCGAAGCTGCGCGAAAGCTTGCTGAGGAAGAGGCCCGCAAGCGTCAGGAAGAGGAGGCCCGTCGCAAATTGGAAGAAGAGAGGCGCCTCCGCGCAGAAGAAGAGGCGCGATTGCAGGCCGAAGCTGAAGCGCGTCGTAAGCAGGAAGAAGAAGAACGTGCCCGTGCCGAAGCGGAGGCGTTGAGACTTGCCGAAGAGGCTCGTCGTCAAGCTGAGGCCGAAGCGCTGCAACAAGCTATCGCAGAAGCTCGTCGCATTGCCGAAGAAGAGCGACGTCAAAAAGCAGAGGAAGAAGCTCGTCTTCAAGCTGAGGAGCAAAAGCGTTTAGAAGAAGAGCGGGCTGCCCGGGAAGCCTACGAACTGCGTGTTGCTGAAGAGCAACGACTCCGCGAGGAACAAGAGGCCCTGGCAATCGCTGCGGCCGAGTTGGCGCGGCGTCGTGCCGAGATCGAAGAGACGCGTCGCAAGGCTGAGGAGGAAGCGCGTCAGTTGGCCGAAACACGGGAACGCATGAGGGCCGAAGAAGAAGCAACGCGCCGAAGATTGGCTGAAGAGCGGGAGCGTATTGAAACTGAAACCCAGCAGCGCATCGCCGAAGAGTTGAAACGCCTGGAAGAAGCGCGACGCCTGGCTGAAGAACAGCAACGTAATTTGGAAGAAGAAGCACGTCGTCAGGAACAAGAGGAACAGGAACGTTTAAGCGCCTTAGAAGCGCTGAGAGCGAAAGCGGAACAAGAGGCACGCCGCCGCGCCGAACAGGAACAACGAATTCGCGCGGAGATTGAAGCGTTGAGACGTGCAGAGGAAGAGCAGCGTCAACGGATAGAGGTAGAAACTCAACGTCGAGCCGAGGCCGAGGCGCGCATCAGGGTTGAGGAGGAGAAGCGTCGTCTCGAAGCAGAAGCACGACAACAAGCCGAAGAAGAGGCTCAGCGGCTAGCCGCCGAAGCCCGGCTTCGGGTTGAGGAAGAATCACTGCGACGCGCAGAAGCCGAAGCACAAGAGGCGAGACTACGAGCTGAAGAGGCTGCTCGGTTGTTATCCGAAGCTGGGGCACAACGTGTTGCAGAAACTCAGGCAGGTGGTGAAGAATCTGATATCGCGCAAGTATCTGACCAAACAAGTTGGATCGATGCTGCTGTCGATAATCTGCAAGCACCGGCAGTTGCGGAGGCAGAGAACATGGCTGACCAATCTTTCAACCAGATTGAGATTTCAGGTTCCTCGCAGGCGACTTCAGAAGTAGTCGAGCAAAAGACTGTGCCTGTGGAGTTGCTAAGGAAGCTGGAGAGTCAACAGCCTAGCGAACGCGCAGCAGCCCTTATGAATCTGGCGAGAATCGGTGGTGACGAGAACTTCGAACACATCACCAAAGCGTTTGACGACCCCTCAGACGATGTGCGTGACGCTGCGGTGCGCGCGCTGTATGCGTTGCACTCTGATCGGGCTGCTTCTTTCACCAGAGCGTTGAGAGAAGGCTCCCCGGAACGCCGGCGCCGAATTGGAACCGCGCTCGCGACATCCGGTTTGGCAGCGGATGCCATCAGCAATCTCACAGGAGAAAGCCGCGAGAAAACCTATGACGCTTTCTCGCTGCTCTTTCTGATGGCCAAGGCTGGAGAAGTCCAGCCACTAATGAAGGCGATCGAGGACTATCCCAACATCGAGGTGCGACTAGCGGTGGTTAAGTTACTAGCATTGAGCGGCCAACCGGAGATCGTGCCGGCGTTCAGGCGCTTGGCAGTGCGAGGCTCATTACCTTCAGAAGTTCGATCTGCCGTAATGGAAGCCATCTATCAGATCAGTAGTCAGACACGCGAAACGACGCCGTCGGCAGCTTAAGAACTGGAATAGGAAGAACCAGATCGTGAATGAGGTCATTAGACTTCATTCACGATTTTTTTTGGCTCGTAGTGACCATTACAAATTAAGGTTGGTGAGAACAAGATCACCTCTTTTTGTGATTCGCCATTTAAGGATTTACTATTCCTTATCCATGCGTTTCAAACTACGATCCGAATATCAACCCAAGGGTGATCAACCACAGGCAATTGATGCTTTAGTTAGAGGACTTGGTGATGGTCTGAAGGACCAGGTTCTTCTGGGCATTACCGGCAGCGGAAAAACATTCTCAATTGCCAGCGTAATCGAGAAAACTCAACGCCCGACGCTGGTTCTGGCACACAATAAGACACTCGCTGCCCAACTCTACCAGGAGTTCAAGTCACTCTTTCCCGAGAACGCGGTCGAGTACTTCGTTTCTTACTACGACTACTATCAACCCGAAGCTTACGTTCCCGCCGCCGATGTCTATATAGAAAAGGAGGCGATCGTTAATGAAGACATCGATCGTCTTCGCATGTCTGCTACTCGGGCACTCTTTGAGCGTCGCGATGTGATTGTGGTTGCGAGCGTTTCCTGTATCTACGGTCTCGGTGATCCTGATGCGTACTATGGAATGCTGCTGTTTCTCGAACCGGGTTTGCGTCTGGCCCGGGAAGCGTTGCTGCAAAGGTTGGTTGAACTCCAATACGAGCGGTCGGACATTAACTTTCAGCGAGGGACGTTTCGGGTACGCGGCGACGTAATCGAGATCTTTCCCAGTTATCAGGACCAGGCTTACCGGATCGAACTGTGGGGCGATGAGATCGATTCGATCTCAACAATCGATCCGCTTCTGGGCGAAGTGATTACCCGACACAGTTCGCGGGTCCCGCTCTATCCGAAAAGTCACTACGTAATGTCGCGCGCGACGATCAAACAAGCGTTGAAATCTATCAAGGAAGAGCTTGAGTGGTGGGAACCAAAACTGATTGGCGAGGGAAAACTTCTCGAGGCGCAGCGCCTTCATCAGCGCACGATGTTCGATCTGGAGCTGATCAAGGAGATGGGGTTCTGTCGTGGAATCGAAAACTATTCTCGTCACTTAACGGGAAAACAACCTGGTGAACCACCGCCGACGCTGCTCGACTATTTGCCGCGCGACACGATGATGATCATCGACGAGTCGCACCAGAGTATTCCGCAAGTCCGAGGCATGTTCGAGGGCGATCAGTCACGCAAGCGCACGCTGGTGGAGTATGGATTTCGTTTGCCTTCGGCGCTGGACAATCGACCGCTCAACTTCGCGGAGTTTGAAGCGCGGATTGGCCAGACAATCTATGTTTCGGCCACGCCTGGGCCATATGAACTAACCAAGACGAGTGGCGAGGTGGTCGAGCAGATTATTCGTCCCACTGGTTTGATGGATCCGGAAGTTGAAGTACACCCGGTCAAAGGACAGATCGATCACTTGCTCGAGGAGTGTCGTGTACGAGCGGAACGTAATGAACGAGTCTTGGTCACCACGTTAACGAAGCGAATGGCGGAGGATCTGACCGAATACTTTACCGAGGTCAACGTTCGTGTCAGGTATCTCCATTCAGACATCGAAACCTTGGAACGAATCAAGATCCTTCGTGATCTGCGTCGTGGGGAGTTTGACGTGCTCGTTGGGATCAATCTTTTACGCGAAGGATTGGACCTTCCCGAAGTCTCGTTGGTTGCCGTCCTCGATGCCGACAAAGAGGGTTTTCTTCGTTCTGAGTCTTCATTGATCCAGACGATTGGAAGAGCGGCGCGAAACTCGCGAGGCAAAGCCATCCTTTACGCGGACCGAATGACTGACTCGATGACACGCGCGATGGATGAGACCCGCCGGCGACGAGAGATTCAAGCAGCGTACAATCTTGAGCAGGGAATTATTCCGACGACGATTGTTAAGCCGATCGAGTCAACACTGATTACCGCGTCTGAAGCTGATTACTTCAAGGTCCCGGTTGATCTGAACGAGATTGAGGAGTACACGGCGGCGAACATCGAAGCCACGATCGAGAGATTGGAGATGGAGATGCGTGCGGCGGCAAAACGTTTTGAGTTTGAGAAAGCCGCCGAACTTCGCGATCGGATCAAGGTGTTGCGTGAACGTGAACTACAGTTGACCTGACCCTTATAGATGCAAACCAAGTCCGATCCCGATCAGATCCAGTCTTATTTGAGCGACGCCAGTTACTTGAAGGGCGGGACCGCTGAGGCGATCGTTTTTCCGGAAAGCGCCGGGGAAGTCGCTGACGTTTTAAGAAGGGCTTCGTATGAAGGGACTTCAGTGACGGTGTCGGGCGCGGGAACGGGAACTGTTGCTGGACGCGTTCCATTCGGTGGGATTGTGATCGCGACTGACAGATTGAACAACATTAGGAGCGTCGTTCCTACACATACTGGTGGCGTCGCAGTAGCTGAAGCGGGCGTTGTACTCAGAGACTTGCAACAAGCGGTCGAGTCACGCGGGCTGCTTTATCCACCGGACCCAACGGAGCGAGGTTGTTTCCTGGGCGGCACTATTGCAACGAACGCGTCAGGGTCGCGCAGTTTCAAGTATGGGCCAACTAGAAATTATGTCGAGCGGCTTGAAGTTGTGTTGGCCACGGGAGACTTGGTCGAGATAAGGCGTGGAGATATTCACGCCGACTTGAATGGCCGGATCAGAATGCCGCTTCAATCGGGATTAGTGATAGAAGCGCAACTACCCACATACCGAATGCCCGACGTGCGCAAGCACGCTTCGGGTTATTTCATTTCTCCGGGGATGGATGTCCTGGATCTTTTCATCGGCAGCGAAGGAACGTTGGGAGTGATCGTTGAAGCGGAAGTGAAACTTCTGCCCAAACCAGAAGGTCTCCTTAGCGGCGTGGTTTTCTTCGATTCGCAGAGTTCGTTGTTGAGTTTTGTTGCTGATGTCCGTTCAGCATCGCTTAGGACTCGGGAACAATCTATGGCCGTGGAAGAGCGAACTTCCCGAGTTAAGTCTAAGGATGGGATAGATGCCCGGGCACTTGAGTACTTTGATCGACAGTCGCTTGGGTTCTTGCGTAAGAAGTATCAATCCATTCCAGAGCAGGCAATTGGTGCGGTCTTCTTTGAACAAGAGACGTCCACCGACACGGAAGATTTGTTGATGAATGCGTGGCAGGAGCGGCTTGAGCAACATCACGCGCTGGTCGACGATTCATGGTTTGCGACGACCGCGCTGGACCAGGCGAAGTTGCGCGAGTTTCGTCATCAGTTACCTGTCTTGATGAATGAGTGGTTTGCGCGTTACAACCAACGCAAGGTGTCGACTGATATGGCAGTGCCCGATGACCAGTTCGCGGAAATGCTGAAGTTCTATGAGGAGTCACTGTCCCGCAGCAATCTTCGTTACACCATTTTTGGACATATCGGCGACAACCATGTTCACGTGAATATTCTGCCGCGGGACGATAACGAGGCGGCTCAGGCCTGGGATATCTATCTCCAATTCATTCGACGCGCGGTAAAGCTTGGTGGGACGGTCTCAGCTGAGCATGGGATCGGCAAGTTGAAGAGACGATACCTGAGTGAGCTGTACACCAAACAGCACCTGCGCGAGATGGCGACGCTAAAGCATGCGTTTGATCCCGCAGGAATTCTTGGACGCGGAAATATTTTCGCAGAAGAGCTATTGTGAGTTTGGTCCTGGGACTTTGGTCTTTGGTTTTTGCACTGCGCACTCTGCGTCTCCGCGATCTCTGCGCTTACTTGTCTCGTGTCGAGGCCCTGTCCAGTCGAGACATGAGTTGACCCTGAGATGGCAGAGGCACAGAGGACGCGGAGCTAAACCCAGGACCGATTTGCAAATCCGAGATTCCACAATCGAAATTTAACTATGCTTCGTTTCACCACAGCCGGAGAATCTCACGGTCGCGCACTCGTTGCTATTGTCGAAGGTCTGCCCGCAGGAATGCCGGTAGATGTTTCCAAAATCAATACTGATCTCAAGCGTCGCCAGTGGGGCTATGGTCGTGGCGGTCGAATGAAGATCGAGCAGGACCAGGTCGAGATCCTCAGTGGTGTCCGACATGGTCTAACTCTGGGATCACCACTGACGTTGTTGATTGAGAATAAGGATTGGGCCAACTGGACCGAAGTTATGGCAGTTGAAGAGCGCGAGCTGTTACCTGAGAAGTCGCGGCAACTAAAACGCCCGCGTCCAGGCCATGCAGATCTCGCTGGTGGCCTGAAGTTTGGTGCTCGAGATCTGCGAAACATTCTGGAGCGAGCCTCAGCCAGGGAGACAGCCGCGCGGGTTGCCTGCGGTTCACTTGCAAGGCTGCTGCTGGCCGAGTTTGGAGTTGAGATTAAGAGTCATGTGATTCAACTCGGCGGTATTCCAGTCAAACCGCTCGAGTTGACGTGGGAACAGATCGTCGCCATTTCTGACGAAGCACCGCTGCGTTGTGCTGATCAAGAGGCGGAGAAACAGATGATCCAGTTGATCGATCAGAAGCGTGAAGCGGGCGACACACTGGGCGGAACTTTTGAAGTCGTTGCACGCGGGATGGTCCCAGGAGTCGGGTCGCATACTGCGTGGGACTTGAAGCTTGATGGACGGTTGGCACAGGCGGTGATGTCGATTCCGGCGGTAAAGGCTGTTTCGATCGGAGCAGGTGTTGAAGCAGCTAACCTGCCGGGCTCTGAAGTGCACGACGAAATAACGTACAACGACGAAACGAAGGAATTCATTCGCGAAACGAATCGTGCTGGCGGACTCGAAGGTGGCATCACTAACGGCGAGGAAGTGCGGGTACGTGGTCACCTGAAACCACTCTCAACCTTGCGCCGGCCGTTACGTTCTATTGATATCGACACCAAAGAAGAGAGGCCCGCGGGTTTTGAAAGGTCTGACATCACAGCGGTTCCGGCGGCGGGTGTAATTGGTGAGGCGATGGTCGCGCTGGTGCTTGCTGGAGCCATGCGGGAAAAGTTCGGCGGCGATAGTCTGGGTGAGATGAAGGTGAACTTTGAAGGCTACCGCGAGCAGTTGAGGGGATATTAGTCGGAGGTCAGAGCGTCTGTTTTGGACTTTGGACTTTGGAGTTTGGTCTTTGATCTTTCTGCTCACTCTGATTGTTTCCTTGCGAAGCGTTCAAAAGACCAAAGACCAAGCCCCCAAGGACCCAAGCCCAAGTTTCACTGACCACGGACAACTGACTACTGACCAATTAGCCAACGAGCATCCTTCGGCGTAAAATCTTCATCGTAGGCTGTCCCTATTAGTACAAGGTTAGATCGGTAAAGAAATGGCATTGATGCAGATAGTAACTTGGCCGGATCCGGTGCTCGATACGCCGGCAGATCCAGTCACAGACTTTGACGACAATCTGAAGAAACTCGTCTCAGACATGTTTGAGACGATGTATGCGGCGCCGGGCGTTGGTCTGGCTGCTGTTCAGGTTGGAGTATCCAAACGTCTGTTCGTGATGGATTGCTCCGCCGGAAAGGATCCCGATCAACGCATCGTCATGATCAATCCCGAAGTGCTGCGAGTTGAAGGCACGCAGGATGGTGATGAAGGTTGTTTGTCGTTTCCCGGTATCTTTTTTCCAGTTGAGCGCGGTCTGCGGGCAATCGTCCGGGCCCACGACATCAACGGAAATGAGTTTGAACTCGATGGAATGGAACTGACCGCGCGTTGCATGTTGCATGAGACGGACCACTGCGACGGTATCGTCTTCATCGACAAGATGAGTCCAATCAAACGCGAGATAGTGAAGCGAAAGATAAGGAAACTTCAGAAAGCAGGGAAGTGGAGTTAAGAGCTCAACTTGTAAAGCAGCAAACTACGCAGCGCGCCAATCAGGCGGCTGCGTTTTTTCTTTGGAGTGCGGTGGCGAGCGAAGCGCGACAGGGAATTCGGATTCGGATTTCGGATTGCGGATTTCGGATTGCGGATTGCGGATTTCGGAATTGCTTCCTTCGAGATTAGCGGTCCGAAAAGGTTGTAGATTGTTCAGTGA
>DATBMP010000146.1:0-7187 GCA_036554845.1 Pyrinomonadaceae bacterium | reverse complement strand
TACCGAGCCAGCGGCTCGTCTCGACCAGGTGAAGCAACTAACGGGCGGGTATGGCGCCGATGCTGTTATCGAATGCGTTGGATCTCCAACGGTGGTCCATGAAGGCCTCGAGATGTGTCGCGACGGGGGAAAATACCTCGTCCTGGGCCACTACGGCGATGCGGGTGTTACACCAATAAATCCGCACGTAATCACCAGAAAGCAACTGACGGTTTTCGGCTCATGGAGTAGCGAACCCCGACATATGGCAAAGGGGTTGGATTTTTTGCGCAGTGAGGGTAAGCGGTTTCCCTTTGAACAATTGGTCTCCCATCGTTTTCCACTCGACCGCGTTTTCGAGGCGTTACAAACCACTGCGCAATGGGCCTCGCGGAAGAGTGTGATTGTTCCGAACCAGTGAAAGTAATTCTCGCAATTGATGGCGGAGGAAGCCGCACGCGCTGTCTGGCGATTGATCGTCAGGGGCGTGTGGTCGGTCAGGCCCAGGGCGGACCATCAAATCACCTGCTTGTGGCCGCAGATGTCGTCAGGCGTTCGTTGACTGAGACTATTGATCACACACTGGTGTCAGGTGGGCTTGATCGCGCTGATGTTGTGGGCGTGTCGGCGGGATTGGCTGGGGTCGACTTTGATGGTGCTGGCGCGCCCGTAATGGAAGAGTTGTTGGGCGAGCTGGGATTCCGTCGCGCCCTGGTAAATGGCGACATGGTAGTGGCCCACGCGGGCGCACTAGTGATGAGGCCAGGGGTGATGGCCCTCGCTGGCACAGGTTCAGCAATATTGGGAGTTGGGGCAAAAGGTGAACGCGTCAAGGTAGGTGGATGGGGCCCTGTCTACGGTGATGAAGGCAGCGCTTATCGTATCGGTCAGATGTCACTGCGGGCAGCGGCGAGAGATTACGACGGACGCGGTCCAACTACGTCACTGACGCAGGTGCTGCTTGCTTTTCTCGGGGAATCCGAGTTCAGAGAAACCGTGGCCCGCGTTTACGTCAAGGGAATGGAGCCACGCGAGATCGCTGCGCTGAGCATTATCGCGTACGAGACAGCGGTCGCCGGCGATCAAGTCGCGCGCAAGATTTTTCTTACCGCGGCCCGTGAGCTTGCTGAAGGTGTGGAAGCGGCGATCCGGCAACTCGGGCTTGGCGACGAAACGCAGGTTTCCTATCAAGGTGCGGTGCTGGAATCGTGTGCGCTCGTGCGTGAACGTTTTGCGGAGGTGCTTCGTAGCCGTTTTCCCGGCATCTCGATCGTTGCACCCAGGTTCGAGCCGGTCATCGGCGCATACCTGCTTGGATGTAAGTCGCTCGGTTGGACCACAGATGAAGGCGTGCTGAACACACTTGAGAGCAGTTGTTCCGCGAAGGTGTGATCACTGCTCTCATTTACACCTTCGGACGACTACTCTCAGTCACACCGGGCTTCATCCCGGTGACAAGCAAAAAGTTGATGAACGAGAACCGTTTTTAACGGTTTGCTCCTGTTGTTGACGCATCGACGAAATTGAGAGAGGAGAGTTGCAGCCCGAGGCATTGGAGACCGTTGAAACGGTTACGCCTTTCTCCCGCGCAGCCCACCAGGGCTGAAGCCAGGTGAGAACAAGAACATCCAGTGCCCTGCACCCGCTGAAGCCCGGCGAGAATTAGAACTAACCAAGATGCTCCAACAAACTCGCAAGAGATTGAAAGGAAGTCGATGTCGTTCGTTGAGTACATTGAGAAGGTACAGGCCATCCTTGAGCGAATAAAACTCGAGCAGGCAGGCAGCATAAAACAGGCCGGAATGCTTGTCGCGGAATCGTTGGCAGCCGGCGGGATCCTTCACGCCTTTGGCACCGGTCATTCACACCTCATTGCCGATGAAGCGTTCTTTCGTGCCGGTGGGATCGCCGCTGTCAATCCAATCCTTCATGAGCGCTTGATCTTTCTTAAGGGCGCGCTCGAAAGCACGCGAACGGAACAAGAGAGTGGCTTTGCACACCAACTCTTATCGCAAGAAGACGTCCGCCCGATTGACGTCGGCATTGTGATCTCGAATTCCGGTCGCAACGCCGCACCGATCGAAATGGCCCTCGAGATGAAGGCGTTGGGGTTGAACGTCATCGCTATTACCAACCTTGAACAATCCAGTGGTTCAGCGCCGCGTCATTCATCAGGAAAACGACTATTCGAAGTAGTCGATGTTGTGATCGACAACTGCGTGCCGGCTGGCGATGCAGTGTTGGAATTAACGGGACTCAAAACAAGGATTGGACCAGCGTCAACAGTTGCCGGCGTCGCAATCATTAACTCCATCATCATCGAGGCTGTTGCTGAACTATTGAGACGGAAGCGATCGGTGCCCGTCCTGCCCAGCGCAAATACAGACGGTGTTAGTGAACAAACATTGGGCCACTTGCTGAGCCAATACCAGAGTCGTATCCGGTACCTTGATGTCGATCAGCCCGCGACAGTGAAGGAGGAGTAGTACTAATAGGCGATGTCAAAAGGTGCGCGGTTGCTTGAAGTCATCGCATGTTCTGTTGCCGACGCCGTTGAGGCGGAGCAGGGAGGCGCTGGTCGATTGGAGATAGTTAGTGATTTGTCTCGCGGCGGAATGACACCGCCGGTTGCTTTGGTCGAGCAGATTGTCTCGGCGGTGACGATTCCGGTTCGTGTGATGCTGCGGGAGAGCGATGGTTATGAAGTGAAGAACGGTGCTGAGAAAGATCGGCTTTGTAATGCAGCACGACATTTGTCGAAATTGGGTATCGACGGCCTTGTGTTGGGGTTCGTTCGGTCGGGAAACGTCGATGTGAGATTAACTCAGAAGTTGCTTGCTTGCGCTCCGTCACTGCGAGCGACATTCCATCACGCGTTTGAAGAGTTAGATCCGATGTTAGCGATCCCGCAAATAAGAGAGATCAAGCAGGTGGATCGGATCCTGACATACGGTGGCGCGGGTTCATGGTCCACGAAGGTCGAAAACCTTTTGCGCTATCAGCAGCTGGCTGGGCCAGAAATAAAGATCATTGCAGGCGGAGGTTTGGATGCCGAGAAGATCGCTGACATGGCGAGCAAAACACTTATCAGCGAGTTTCATGTAGGGCGAGCTGCGCGAGTTAGCGACGATGTAAATAGCCAGGTGAATGCATCACGCGTGAAGGAGTTACTAGCCGCTTTTTGAGTCAACGTGTGAAAACTCGGACGGCACAATCGTCATCATCAATCGGCAATATGACGAATCCAGCGGCTGGGAGAGAGAGAAGAATGAGTATCTGTCCACCCATCAGTAAAAGTGAAACGGACTTGAAGCTGCGAGCTGAACAACTGAAGGACCAGCTCGTCAAAATTCGGCGCCAGATTCATGCCCATCCTGAGTATGGATTTCAAGAGTACGAGACCGCGAATCTGATTGCCAATACTCTGAAACAGATTGGAGCGCGAGTGCGGGAAGGGGTGGCAAAGACCGGTCTGGTTGGTGAAATTGGTGAGGGCACACCTGTGGTTGCAATCCGTGCGGACATGGATGCATTGCCACTCATGGAAGCAACCAATCTACCCTTTGCTTCACAGGTCCCGAACATGATGCACGCTTGTGGACACGATGCACATGTTGCCTGTGCGCTCGGCGCAGCAATGCTTCTATCGCGCGAGTCGTTACCAGGAACGGTCCGTTTCCTGTTTCAACCGTCGGAAGAACAGAAAGGCGAGGACGGTAAGAGCGGCGCCATGCGCCTGTTAGAGGAAGGCGCACTAGACGGCGTCGCATCGATCATCGCGTTACACACACGCGCACTTCCGGTGGGATCAATCGGAGTCACTCCTGGCCCAGCTATGGCTGCGAACGACACCATCAAGATAACGATTCTTGGTCGAGCCGCGCACGGCGCTCATCCCGAAGAAGGTCTGGATTCCATCGCGGTTGCTGCCCAGGTCCTGCATGCGATTCAACAGATTGTCTCGAGAAAAATCCCGGCAATCTCGCATGCCGTTATCAGTATCACCACTATTCATGGTGGCATTAAAGAAAACATCATCGCTGACCGTGTCGAGATGGTTGGCACGATCCGCAGCACGGGCGGTGACGCTCGTCACAGATTGTTGACAGAGTTGGAACGCGCGCTCGAAGTTGGTCGGGTCCTGGGAGCAGGTTGCGATCTCGAAATACGTGAAGGTTACCCGGCAACAATCAACGATCCACATGTGACCGCAGTAATCCGAGAAGCGGGAACCTCTGTGCTTGGCCCATCGCAAGTCATCGAGATGCCCTTTGATACCTGGGCAGAGGATTTTGGCTATCTGACCGCGCGAGTGCCGGGTTCAATGTTCTGGCTCGGTGTGACTAGCGAAGGTGTTGCGAATCCGGTTTGGCATTCGCCTGCATTTGATATCGATGAGGGCGCGCTGCCAATCGGTGCCGCTGTGCTCGCAGCTGCAGCAATGCGGCTCCTCGATATTGCCGATAGATGATTGCCAATTGCCGATTTCCGCAAGGGCATCAATTGTCAATCATCAATCGGAGATTGGCTAACCCAGACTTACCGCAAGGGATTGGGCAAGCCGCGACAGCGGAACCGACTCTTTGTGCAACGCAGTGCTGACTACACAATCAAGACGGCTGAGGCCCGGGTGAGGACGAACTTGGAAACGGTGAATAGATAATGAATCAAATTTTAAATAAGCAGACGAACCAGCTGGCACTACTCGGAGGCACGCCGGTCCTGAGACGGCAGCCTCCTGCCTGGCCGTTCTTTGATGAATCCGATCGCGACGCGTTGCAGAGTGTTTTGGAGAGTCGAGTCTGGGGTGGTTACCACGAATCAGTCGCTGAACTTGAAAGACGCTTTGCCGCATACCACGGAGCGAAGTTTGGCATTGCGGTCGCCAACGGCACCGTGTCACTGGAAATTGCGTTGACCTCTGCGGGGATTGGCCCAGGCGATGAAGTAATCGTCCCGCCAATCACTTTTGTTGCTTCTGCGACCGCCGTCGCGCGAATTGGTGCAGTACCAGTTTTCGTTGATGTCTGCCCAGACACCATCAACCTGGATCCTGAACGTGTTAAGTCCGCATTGACAGAACGTACTCGGGCAATTGTGCTCGTGCACTTTGCCGGCTGCCCTGCTGAACCGGACACGTTTGCAGCACTCTGCAAGCGACACAATCTAGTTCTGATTGAAGACTGCGCTCACGCTCACGGAGCTGAGTGGAAGCGTCAGCGCGTGGGTAGTTTTGGCCACTGGGGATCATTCAGTTTCCAAGGCTCGAAGAACATGACCTCAGGCGAAGGCGGCATTTTGATCACCAACGATTCTGATTTTGCCGAGGCCGCACGCTCGATCGCGAATCAGGGCCGGCGTACCGGCGGCGCCTGGTATGAACACGTCAACCTCGGAACAAATGCGCGTCTGACTGGCTTTCAGGCGTCTCTTCTCATCAATCAACTCGAACGACTCCCCCAACAGGTATCCACCCGCATGGGTCGAGCGGAGCAATTGCGTGCCGGTATCGCTGACATCGATTCGTTAAAGGCAACGCCTTCGGAGATCGAAGAGAGAATAACCGCACACGCTTTCCATCTCTTCTCGATGCACTACCTCTCGAATGAGTTAGGAGTGACGCGCGACAAGTTTGCTGCAGCGTTACAAGCAGAAGGGCTGCCAGTAACGACGGGCTACCCATATCCCATCTATCGCAACCGATTGTTCAAAGATCATCTGCACATGGTCCATCCGTCTCCAGTGGCTGAAGTCTACTGCAAAACTTCGCTCTGGTTACCTCAAAACGCGTTGCTCGCTGATGCTCAATGGATTGAAGAAGCAATCGCGGCAATTCACAAAGTTTCTGCAAACGTCCATCAGCTGACAGCCAATCCTGGCAACGGTTCTCCATCGCCATCTCCGGTATCCGGCCCATGAATAGACGAAGATTCCTGCAGGCCTCAACCTCGGCGGCGACGCTTGCCCCTCTTCGGTCTCAGAGCGTGAGGCACCGAGCGGGGCAGTCGGTTAACCGTGAGCTCGCCGGAGTCACGCTTCACGAACTGCGCGCTCAATATCGAAAAGATCTGTTCACCGATTTTCTCCCGTTCATGGAGAGGTACGTCATCGACCATGAGCTGGGTGGCTTTATGTGCAACGCGGACCATCTGGGCAATCGCGTTAACCAAAACAAACTGAGTTGGTTCGAAGGTCGTGGCACATGGGTCTACTCATTTCTTTACAACAATCTGGCTCGCGATAAAAAGTATCTGGAGGTCGCGCGACGATCTATTGAGTTCACACTGAAAGCGAAACCGGCGGGAGAAGAACTCTGGCCCAAGGAACTGACGCGGGAAGGGAAGCCAGTTACCTCAGCTGAGGGCGAGATCTACGGCGACCTTTTCATAGCTGAAGGGCTGGCCGAGTACTCAAAGGCTACGGGCGAACGTCATTACTGGACCATGGCCCGCGAAATTCTTTTCAAGTGTCTGGAGATCTATGAAGGTCCTGATTATCGCCCAACCATTGGTCAAACTTATTTAGGACCGGGGGCCAAATCGTTTCCCGGTGCGCGGATTCAGGGAGTTTGGATGGTCGTGATTCGACTCGTCACCCAAATGCTCGAGATGCATGCCGATGCTCAGCTTGAAAAGGTTGCAGCTCGCTGTGTGAATGCAATTGTGAAGCATCACTACAACTCGGAATACGGCTTGATCAATGAATTATTGAATCACGATTTGACGCGGCCGACCGACGAATATGCCCGACTTGTTTATACCGGCCACTGCATAGAAACGCTCTGGATGCTGCTGTACGAAGCAGCAAGGCGTCGCGACACCAGGCTATTCGACACCTTGTCACTCTGGTTCAAGCGTCATGTAGAAGTGGCTTGGGACGACGTATACGATGGCGTGTTTCGCAATCTTCAGGACGTCGAAAAGAACACGTGGATAGTCGACAAAGTTCTGTGGGCTCAGGAAGAAGTACTGATTGGTTCAATGTTCATTATTGAGCGTACCGGCGTCCAATGGGCCAGGGAGATGTTCGACAAGACGTATCGCTATGTGCGCTCAAAGTATCCGCTAACGCAGCAAGGTTCGCCACTCTGGATCTACGCGTCTGACAGAAAGGTGAGTTTTGAGACGTTTTTAAAGATGCCAAAGCGCGTCGAGAATTTTCATCATCCGCGTCATTTGATGCTGAACCTCTTGAGCATCGAGCGAATG
>DATBMP010000143.1:0-8304 GCA_036554845.1 Pyrinomonadaceae bacterium | reverse complement strand
GTGTGGCGGACAATCTTATGGTGGTGGCGGTAGTAGCGGTGGAGGTGGTGACGATGGCCTGTTCGCGTGGGTGATATTTGAATTACTCAGACTGCTGGTTTACCTCACGATTGAATACCCAGCTATCGGAATTCCCCTCGACATCATAGTGATCGCCGGCGTGCTCTATTTCTTGTTTCGGCGTCGCAGCTCATCGGTTGGCAGTTTCACCTCGGCTGTTGCCATCTCACACCCTGCGAACGCAGTTGAAGACGTCGAACGAGAGTTTGATCAGCTACGTCGCTTTGACCCCAATTTTTCAGAGATCGTCTTCACCGATTTCTGTTACGCATTGTATGCGAAAGCGCATGATGCGCGCGGACGAGGAAGCTCGGCGCTGGATCTCCTCTCACCGTATATCAGTCAGAAAGCGCGCGAGGTGTTGATGCAACTGAACCCCGCCGGTCTTAGCGAAGTGAAGGGCATCATCATTGGCGCGATGAATGTTTCAAATGTTCACGGCCTCGAAACCCCGATAGTCCGAATCAGTTTGCTGTTCGAGACTAACTACACTGAAGTCGTCAACGGCAAAGAGAATGCGTACTACGTGAACGAACGCTGGGATCTGGAACGCAAACGCGACGTGCTCTCTCCGCCCCCTGCAAAGGCGACCGCGCTTCATTGTCCGCGTTGTGGTGGTCCATTGCAGCGAGACTCTATCGGTGCCTGTAGTTTTTGCGGGACGAAGATCGATAGTGGCGAGTTTCAATGGTACGTACGCTCGATCTCACTTTTGGGCAAGGAGTCGAGAGGACCTCTGCTCACCAGCGATGTTCCCGAGGTGGGTACAGATCTTTCGAGTGTGATGCAGCCGGGTGTGATGAAGCTTAGGGAAGAGTTTGAAAGAAACAATCCGGGTTTCACCTGGGCGGCTTTTCAAAATCGTGCGGCCCTGATCTTCAACGAACTACAGGCGGCATGGTCAACACTGGACTGGGAACGTGCCCGACCGCATGAAACAGACAGCATTTTCCAGATGCATCAGTTTTGGATCGACGCTTACAAACGACAGAAGTTACGAAACATTGTGGATCAATCCACGATTCGAGCGATGCAGCCCGTCAAGATCAAGGAGGATGCTTTCTACCAGGCGATCACCATAAGGATTTGGGCTTCGGGATACGACTACACAGTTGATGAAAGCGGAAAAATCGTCAGTGGTTCGAATAAGAAAATTCGTCAATGGACCGAGTACTGGACATTCATTCGCAATCGTGAAGCGAAGCCCGGCGCTGCCCATGCTGACCTAAATTGCCCCAATTGCGCCGCCCCCCTGAAAGTAAACGCGACAGGGATTTGTGAATTCTGCGGTGGCAAGATAACCTCAGGTGAGTTTGATTGGGTTCTGTCCAAAATAGAGCAGGATGAATCCTATCGTGGCTGACATCCCCCCGGCCGTGATCAACATCGAACTAGCGCAATAGCATGAGCCCTTAAATGCCGCGAGCGGTAGCGACCGGGTCGTCCAGGTTTCCATAATCCGGTTGCTGTCGCTCGCGGTACTGACAATAACTCGAATTGGAGTTCTTTTGTGAAACGTAGTTTTCTACTTCTTACACTGATTCTCTCGTTGGTTGCGCCGCAAACGTTGTTTGCTGCTGAAGCAAGCTTCCCGCAACGACGAAGACAGCGGCCCTCGACACAACGTCCCACTGCGACAGCTGCGGCCCCGGCCCGACTTCCGGAAGCCAAGCTCGTAAATCGCATTCTCGCGAACGGTTTGGAAGTGATCGTGCTCGAGGATCATTCGATTCCGCTGATCACAATCGAACTCGCGGTGAAGAACGGTTCGTACACTGAGCCGCCTGAGCTTAATGGACTGTCACATCTCTACGAGCACATGTTCTTTAAAGCGAATCGGGCAGTGGCTGATAAAGAGGATTATCTGAAGACCATCGGAACTTTAGGAATTGCATACAACGCTTCGACGCGCGAAGAGGTCGTTAACTACTACTTCACGACCACCAGTCCCAATCTGCGTACCGCGATGCAATTCATGAAAGACTCCGTTCGCTATCCGCTTTTCATCGAAGGAGAATTCGAGCGCGAACGACAGGTTGTGATTGGAGAGATCGATCGCAACGAATCCAACCCGTTCTTCTATCTCAATCGAGAGATGACGGAGAAGCTTTTTTTCAAGTATCCGAGTCGCAAGAGCCCGCTTGGCAGTCGCGAGACAGTCAGCGCTGCAACTACTGCGATGATGCGTCTAATCCAATCGCGTTATTACGTCCCGAACAACTCAGCGTTAGTGATCACGGGAGACGTGAATCCTGAGACTGTCTTTCAACTGGCCCAGGAGTTTTATGGCGATTGGGCGAAAGCGGACGACCCGTTTGTTAAGCATCCACTGGTCGAACATCCGCCTTTGCCTAAGAGCGAAGGCGCTGTAATTACCCAACCGATTGAGAACGTGATCATTGATATTGGTTGGCATGGTCCCTCAATTGGAAAGGACGATGCCGCCACATACGCAGCAGATGTGTTCTCCTTTATTCTGACTCAACCAAATTCGAGATTTCAGCGAGCGCTGGTTGATAGCGGTTTGGTAAATGGCGTTGCGATTGGTTATTACACGCAGCGCAACGTTGGGCCCATCAGCATCATCGCGCAAACGACTCCGGACAAAGCTCGTCCAGCTTTGAAAGCTATCTATAACGAAGTGGCCCACTTCAACGACAAAGACTATTTCACTGACGAGCAACTGGAGGCGGCTAAGGCTCTGCTGGAAGCGGATGATCTTTATTCACGCGAGAAGCTCAGTGACTATGCACACACTCTCAGTTTCTGGTGGGCGTCAACGGGTCTCGATTATTTCCGGGGTTACTTACCGCGACTTCGCTCGACCTCACGCGCCGACATCAGTCGGTACGTGACAACGTATATTCAAGGCAAACCTCATGTGGGTTTAGCACTCTTGTCTGATACGGCCCAAGCACAGATCAAACTCCAACCTGAAGAGCTAATAGGTAAATGAAAAGTAGTAAGAGAATGCAGAAACTGCCCTTAACTAACACAACGGATTTCGCGCGATACCTTCTGCTGAGCGTTCTTGCTGTTCTTCTATCGTTTGGCGCTGACTCAGCCGTATTCGCTCAGCAAACCACTCCACAGCTAGCACCCAAAAACGTTCAAGAGGTCCAGAGCGTTGTTGCCAAACAAGCGGCGCTGGTTACCGAGTTTGAGGTCAACGGTCTAAAAGTTCTGGTAAAAAAGCGCGAAGGAAGTTTGACTGTCGCAGCCGGACTCTTTATTCGCGGTGGTTCCCGGAACATCACAGCTGAGAATGCCGGCGTTGAAGCCTTGATGTTATCGGTAGCAACTGAAGCGAGCACGAATTATCCGCGCACAAAGATGCGGAGTGAGCTCGCAAGAATGGGTACTGTGATTGGCTCATCAGTCAACTACGACTACTCAGTGTTGTCTTTGGCATGTACCAGACCAAACTTCGAACGCTCGTGGCAGATCTTCACCGACATCGCACTTCGTCCTTCGTTTACACAGGAAGACGTTGGGTTGATGCAGTCGCGAATGGTCTCAACACTGCGTGACGATAGCGATGATCCCGATACCTATCTGCAACGTCTGCAAGAGCGCGTGGCATATGCCGGCCACCCTTATCTCAACCGTGCGCAAGGAACAGCGGAAAGCATCTCGCGTTTGAAGGTTGAAGATTTGAAGGCCTATCACCAGAAGGTGTTGCAAACATCGCGCTTGCTTCTGGTGATCGTTGGCGATCTCGATCCGGCTCAGGTCCGCACAGCAGTGACATCGGCGTTTGGTAAGTTACCGCGCGGCGAATACAAAGCGGACCCAGTGCCGCAGTTGTCCTTCTCGACTTCAACGGTTGAAGTAACACCGAGAGGCTTGCCGACCAACTACATTCAGGGCTTCTTCACCGCGCCGCCGCTAACTTCACCAGACATTTACGCGATGCGTGTGGCGAGCGCGATTCTTCGCGACCGGATTTTTGAGGAAGTGCGCGTGAAACGAAACTTGTCCTATGCGCCGAGTGCTTTTCTAAACAGTCAGGGAGCAAATGTGGGTGGTCTTTACGTTACAGCCGTCGACGCGAACCAGGCGGTAAAGGCGATGCTTGATGAGATCGCGCGCCTCCAGCATGAGCAAGTAAGTGCAGAAGATATTGAGGGTGTGGTGGCGCAGTTTCTGACGAGTTACTACATGGGCCAGGAAACCAATGCGGCGCAGGCAGGCGAACTTGCACAGTATGAACTGATCGGAGGTGGCTGGCGGAATTCGATTGAGTTTATCGATCGGGTGAAATCTGTGACGCCTGCCGACGTGCGGAGTGTCTCTCAGAAATACATGCGGAATCTGCGATTTGTTGTGTTGGGTGACCCACAGCGGATTGACAGCAATGTATTTACCGGGAGTGTTGCGAGCGGGCTGTAGGTTGTTAGTGGTCAGAGGTCAGGGTCAGAGGTCAGTGGTAGAGGTCAGTGGTAAGAGGTCGGCTTTGCACAGAAAGTCTTTTGCGTACGGCTCTGCCGCACCCTTGCGGTAAGCCTGCGGCTTACCGTTAGTCAACTTGACTATCAGCTCTGCCTAAACTCTCACATCTTTGAGGCATAGTCTCTATCAAAATATATGAACGTTCGGTAAGCCGCAGGCTTAAGGGTGCGGCCGAGCCGGTAACTCAGAACGACTTTTTGTAAGCCGACCACTGACAACTGACCAACTACCCTATTGCCCGACCTCACTCATCAACTTCCCATACAACTTCTCGTCCAGTCCCCGAAGGATGCGCGCTTCTGCTTGACCACGCGCTTCGTTGCCCGTCTCAAAGTAAGTCCAGGCCAGGTTGTAATGAATCTCAGCATTACCTGGGGCCAGACGCGCAGCACTTGTGTATGACTCGATCGCTTCAGTAAGCCGACCCGCGTAGTAGTAAGCATCACCCAGCCGATTGTGAACATCTGCCGAGTCGGGTTGTAATTGCAAAGCTTGCTGATAAGCCTTGATTGCTTCCTCGTTCTTCCCTTGTTTTACTTTACAGTAGCCCACCTGCACCCACGCATCGGCGCGTTTCGGGTTGCGATTGACCGCATTTTCAAAGTAACCAACGGCACTGTCGTAGTTCCCAAGCCACAGCGAATCGAGTCCGGTGCGATACAACGACTCTGAAAGATCGCCGCCTCGTTCCCTACGACGTGCGGCGCTAAGATCACGCAACGTGCCGGGACGAAGCTCACGAACACGAGCAATAGAGATCGCGAGATTGATGTTCTGTCCATTCGTAACCTTAACCGTCACGACTCCGACTACCTGGCCCTTGAGATTGAATACCGGACTGCCGCTGTTGCCGTGTGAAATCGGGGCGGTGATCTGGATGATACGACCAACGTTCGGCACTTCGCGCACCGCTGAAACGATCCCGTCTGTTACTGAGCCTTCCAACCTCAGTGGATTGCCAATCACGACAATCGTCTCTCCCTCTTCAGGGAGTCCGGTCGCCAACTCGGTTTTACGCACTCGGTCTGCGGGCATGTTGACGCTAATGAGCGCGAGGTCTCCCTCTTCATCTACAGCCAAAAGGCCAGCCACGGGATAGACCTTTCCTTTTCCTTCGAGTGTCTTGATTTCTGCTCGAGCCGCGCCACGAATAACGTGAAAGTTTGTCACCACCTCGCCCGGTCGAATGAAGAATCCGCTGCCTGTCATCAACGAGTCACCATTGGCATCGAACGTGGCGATGGCCACCACCGTGGGCTTTACTCGTCTGACAAGTTCCGGAAGCGTTTCTTGAGACAGTGCGGATGTGGAGGAGAAGACGAGGACGGCAAAAAAGGCGAGCGCACCAAGAAACGGTTGGGGGAATTTTCGATTGTCCATATCGTTAACACCAACTGAGATGTCTGGGGAGAGCTCAACCGCCGAAAGCGCCTTGAGCCGATCTTGAATCGAGAGCTGGCCGGATTAGGTGTCCGACCGGTTACAGGTGCAAAACCTAGCGATTCGAAGCCGAGGCCGGGGGAAGGCTTCGTGGTTTGTATCTTAATACACCGAAAGAAGTTCGGCTAGTTTTAATTAGTGGAGTCGGTGGGTTTATCTCGTAAGAGAAGGCCGCGAAACCAAACGGCAGGCATATTGGGAACTTCCCAATTCTGCCTGCCGTCTTACAGCTTGTTGCTGGCTGTTTTAACTATTGATTACTGATTACTTCAATCACTCCGATGTTTGGACCGAGCGGATTTGCTCCCTCTCCTGCCGCATCCTCCATCGTGATTAACAGACCAAAGTCAGTCAATGTTGTTTCGGATTTGACTTCAGCCTCATTGCGTCCAGGGGCGTTTACTACCTGACCAAGCTTCACGAACTTGTTGTCAGCTCCGGCAGCCCATACCACGAGTACCTTGCCCGTCGGAACTTCCTTTAGCTCGTGGAAACGAACTCGGACCTCCGTGGGACCATCATCTCGCGGCTTGATGAACGCATTTGCCCGCGCACCAGTGAGTGGCCCGCTAAACTTGATCTTCATTTCAGTGTCTTCACCACGCTTGAAGTTTGATACTCCCAGCATAGGAACAGTGTATGAAGTCGCAGCCACAGCGGCTGGGGTAGCGGGTGCTGGCGTTGTTGTCGCTGCCACACGTTCACCCTGCACATCTACCGACCTGGGTACTACCGCAAAGCCCTGCGGAACAGAGCTGCGGAATATGACTTTCGTGTTCGGATCATAGGTGGTGAGATTGGCCTCAGGCGACGCGATAAGCATGAACCTGCTAAGCGGCGTAGTTCCCGTGAACGTCGCCGCGCCATTCGCCACGGTTACCGGTCCTAGCGATGTGATCGCACCGGTGTGATCGACGGCATACAAGTTTACGGTGGTCACCTCAGCCGGAAGCTTGTTCAGATTGAGTTTGATTCTAGTTCCGGCGTCGTCTCTAAGAATGGTCGCGACACCATCGGCGGTGATTCCAACTGGGGTAAGGGTAACTTGAACTTCTTTACCGACGGGGTACTCGATAACCGTAAAGGTTCCGTCTGGATTTTGAACTACCTTGGTGGTCTTGGTTTCCTGCCCGACCGAGATCGCGGCTATTGCAAGTAGCAGCATCACACCGGCCAACAGGCTAATTACCTTTCTACTCATGAGTCTCATTCCTCCTTGGTCTAAATATCCGGATATTCCTACCAGGGGGTTTTTGCAGGGAGATGTTACAAAGCAATTCACACGAGGGATTGGCAATAACAATGCCAATTTCTAGTGGCCGTGTTGCGATTGGTTAGCTGTGGAAGGAAGAGGTAATCAGTTTCAAAGCAAAGCACTTCGTTATGGAACAATACAGGTCGAAAAGGCGAGTGCTTGTCCTAAAGATTTCACAAAGCCATCACGTAGAGGGAGAGGTCGAAAATCAGAGGTCAGTGGTCAGTAGGCAGTGTTCAGTGGTCAGAAAGGAGCGCGGGCGTCCTCGCCCGCTCGCTGCCCGAAGCTAGCATTCAGTGGCAGTTGGTCTTTGAGTCTCCAATGTCGTAGCGATCCTGAAGGTAGCCCAGCCTTTCAAGGCCGGGGGACATTTCGCCACCCACAACGCGACAGAACCGGCCGAATTCGATCACTTCTGCTTTGGCACCGGGCGGGCGAGGACGCCCGCGCTCCCGTCTGACCACTGACCGGACAACTCACCCACTGACTCTCTAATACTTATGCAGTTCCTGGATCGCCTTCGCCACATCGGTTGCTTGCGGCAGAATTTCGTCTTCAACCTGCGGCGCATACGCTACGAACGTATCCAGCGCCGCAACGCGACGAACTGGAGCATCGAGGTACTCGAACAGTTCGTTTGCGATCCGAGCCGCAATCTCTGCGCCGTATCCGAATGACAACGAATCCTCATGCGCCACGATTACCCGGTTCGTCTTCTGAACAGACTTAGAGATTGTGTCCCAGTCGTAAGGATTCAAACTGCGCAAATCAATTATCTCGACGCTGATGCCCTGTTGCTCGACCTGCCTTGCAGCCACAACTGAACGTTGAACCAGCGCTCCATAAGTAATGATGGTTAAATCATTACCTTCACGCACCGTCTTCGCCTTGGCAAATGGAATTAGGAATTCGTCCGGTGGATATTGCGACTTGTTGTAGGCCTGGCGGTACAGATGTTTGTGTTCAAGGAACAGAACCGGATCGTCGCACCGAATTGCTGTTCGCAGCAGGCCATTGGCATCAAGTGCATTTGATGGATAGACCACACGCAATCCAGGAATTTGTGTGAAGGTGGATACGCCGGATTGGGAGTGATA
>DATBMP010000142.1:0-6653 GCA_036554845.1 Pyrinomonadaceae bacterium | reverse complement strand
TGGCAAAGAGATGAATTGCTTGCGAATGCGAGGGTTGTTGGTCCTGCAATCGTTACGGAGTATTCGGCGACAACGTTGCTTCCGCCGGATTCATGGGCAATGGTTGATGATTACGGAAATTTGATTGGGGAAACCTGTTAGGACACGCCGGCTTCAGCTACGGAACTAGTTTATCGGTCAGTGGTTTTACTGGTCAGTGGACAATTGTTAGTGGTCAGTGGTTCAGTTGCCAGAGCCAGAGATATCAGGTTGGGAAGGGCGGTTTACCCCCGCCGGTTCGGTTCTATGCTCTCAATCTTTAGGTGCGGCGCCAGAACCTTCTCGGCTTGGTGCAACCGAACCAGCGGGGGTAAACCACCCTTCCGAACCTGATATCTCTGGCAACTGGCATGACCACGGGCAAGCACAAACACCAATGAAAAATTTCGATCCAACTACGCTCGAAATCTATCGCGCGCTTTATACCTCCGTCGCCGAGGAGATGGGCATCGCACTGCGTCGTACTGCATTCTCACCGAATATCAAAGAGCGCCGAGACTATTCCTGCGCGGTGTTTGATCGTCAGGGCCGGGTGGTGGCCCAAGGTGATCACATGCCGGTGCATCTCGGATCGATGCCAATGGCTGTCCGCGAAGCATTGCGCCAGGTCAAACTTGGACCAGGCGATGTAGTAGCTTTAAACGATCCCTTCGCGGGCGGCACACACCTTCCCGACGTAACCCTCGTTATGGGTGTGTTCATTGGCCCGCACGGTTCCACGTCGTCGCGTCGCCCCGTCAACAAACCCGTCCCTTGTTTCTACTTAGCCAATCGCGCCCATCATGCAGACATCGGCGGCGCAACTCCGGGATCGATGGGCCTCGCCACGGATGTGTATGGCGAAGGAGTTCGTATTCCGCCTATCCGCGTCATGCGCAACGGGGAGCTGGTAGAAGACGTCATGCGATTGATTCTGGCCAACGTCAGAGGGCGAGTTGAACGCGAAGCGGACTTTCAGGCACAGATCGGCTCACTGAAAACCGGAGCCACTCGTCTCAAAGAGATTGTTGCGCGGCGTAGTCTTCACGAGACGGCAGAGTATGCCCAGCATCTGATCGACTACTCGGCCCGTCTGATGAGAGCGGCGATTCAAAAGATTCCTGACGGCGATTATTATGCGGAGGATGTGCTTGATGATGACGGCATCAGCGACGAACCCCTTCCCATTCGTGCACGTGTAAGGATCAAAGGAACAAAGGCGCAGATCGATTTTTCCGGCAGTGCTCCGCAGGTTACGGGCTCGATAAATGCCGTCGAAGCGATCACCGTCTCAGCAGTCTCGTACACTTTTCGTTGTTTACTTGGACCCGACGTTCCCGCCAGTGCCGGTCTGATGGAGCCAATTGAAGTAACGGTTCCATCCGCGACCATTCTCAACGCTGTTCACCCCGCCTCCGTGGCAGGAGGGAATGTGGAAACATCGCAGCGGATTGTTGACGTCCTTTTTCGTGCGTTGGCCCAGGCCATACCCGCGCGAATCCCAGCAGCGAGTCAGGGAACGATGAACAATCTGACGATGGGAGGCATCGACTCGCGAACGAATTCAGAGTTTTCGTATTACGAGACGGTGGCGGGTGGGATGGGTGCGCGACCCGATCAGGACGGCTTGAGCGGAGTGCATACGCACATGACGAACAGTCTCAACACTCCGATCGAGGCGTTGGAGTATGCGTATCCGTTACGAGTTGTGGAGTATGCGATTCGAAAAAACTCAGGCGGTGCAGGAAAGTATCGTGGTGGTGACGGAGTGATCCGCGAGATCGAAGCCCTGGTTCCCACACGCATGTCGTTGCTGTCCGATCGAAGAAAGCACGCGCCTTATGGTTTGGCCGGTGGTGTTGAAGGTAAGACAGGGAGGAACTTCATCATTCGTGGAGAGGAAATGGAGTCGATTGCTTCGAAAGGTAGTTGGGAACTTGAGGCCGGTGATCGCATCCGCATCGAAACACCCGGCGGTGGCGGGTTTGGATAGTGTCGGATGGGAATTTGGAAATTGGAAATTGGAATTTCGGATTTGGAATTTGGGAATTGGAATTTCCTTTAATGTAGATCGCGTTTATGTGCATCGGGTGTGGCCTGAACCAAGTAAACGATCCACGAAACAACACCGAATCTACACTAAAGGAAATTCCAAATTCCAATTTCCAATTCCCAAATTCCAAATCCCAATTCCCCGCGATCCCAAATCACGTCGTCAACCTCCTATAAATCGCCGGCATCCGCTCCGGCAACGAAAGTACATCATCAATTATCGTGTATCCAATCTCGCCATATAGATCCCGCAACTCAGCCTCTGACTCGCGATCGATCGTGATGCAGAATGGCGTGATTCCCTGAATCTTCGCCTGCCGCAACGCTTCACGCGTATCCTCGCGTGCATAACGTGCGTCGCCATAATCGTGGTCGTACGGTCGACCATCTGAAAGGACGATCAGCAAGCGGGTTCTGGCCTCCTGTTTTGACAGTCGTGCGGTCGCATGTCGAATTGCCGCACCCAGACGCGTGTTGTTCTGATAGGTGATCCCTCCAATGCGGCGCTTGACCTCGTCGCTATATTGCTCTTTGAAATCCTTTACAACATAGAACTTCACGTTGCGACGACCTTCGGACGTAAATCCATTGATTGAGTAGACATCACCGACTGCCTCGAGAGCCTCACTCATCAACACCAAACCTTCCTTCTCAATCTCGATGATGCGCCTTCCGGGACGTGTGTAAGGCTGAAGCGGATGACGCCCTATTGTTCGCGCAGTAGAAGACGACTGGTCCAAAAGGAACGACACAGCTACGTCGCGTCTGCGGCGCAGGCGTTTGATGTACAGCCGCTCACTTTGTTGTCCATCGGCACGGCGATCAATGACGTGATCTATAACGGAGTCCAGATCAAACTCTTCACCGTCGAACTCATTTGATACCCGAGTCAAATCTTCAGGCTTCAATAACTGGAACTGATAACGAATCGAAGAGATAACTCCCTTATACCGTTCACGTGTCTGTTCGACAAAGTCGCGATTTCCTGTTTTCACATGCTTCTCGATCACGCGACACCAGCCCATCCGATGATCAGTCAACTCGCGATCCCATTCATCGTAGTTGTATGCGACTTCTCCTTCTTCGAGTGACTGTTCGGGTGTTTGTGCATCCATCCATGATTCGGCGCCTTGCAGATCATCTGGCTCGCCATCATTTCCGGGATCGTTCCAGGCGTTGAAGAGTTCGCGCGCATCGCGTTTCTCAGGCGCGCGCTCGCCCCGCTTGGTACGCAATCTCTCGCTAGCCATCTCGTTCTCTTCGTCCTGGTCCGCCTGTTCTTCCTGCGTCTCGACTTGTTGAGTTGAGTCGTCGTTTTGAGAGATGGATTGAAACAACCGATAGACGCGGCTTGTGGCCATCAATGAATCGGCAACGCCCGTCTCAGGGAGTGATAAGTAGTCAGCGACGATTGTCTCAAGTTCAGAAACTACCTGGCGGTAATACTCGCGCGAATCGTCAAGTGCTCCGCCCAGCAACGTCACCTGGAACAGTAGTTCGAACGGTACAAGTGCGGCAGGTAACGTTACGATGGCCGGACGACGCTTCCGCAGATGTTCACGGATCAGATCGAGATCACGCGAAAGGCCTCGATACTTTCTGCCGAGGCGACGGTCGATGCGCCCGTTCTCGAGCGTGCCGAATATCCGCCGTGCCAGAGTTGAATAAGGAAATAGTTGCAGGATGGTGCGGTGGTCTATGTGCCCGGGTCTGTTGCCCTTTGCCGGCTGTTGCGTCCCTGCTTTCTGACTATCGCTGAGATACCCGTCGAGGGCGAATGCGTCGCGCGCATCCTGGTTCGTGGGATCGTATTCACTAGCAATGGCCGCGTAGGCAGCGCGAATGTCACTAGAGTTTGACTCGTTCGTCCCGAACTCGATCTGACCCGCAGCGTGGGCTGCTAAAACCTTGTAGAGACGAAAGTCACACTCCGTATCGTTGAACTCATTGACCATCGATGGCAGATGAATCGTGCGACCGTCGTTAATCCGTGACTCATCAGGTACCGAAGCGAGGTGTGTGATCTCAACTTCACGCCCTGTCAACGCCTCGATGTACAACTTGAGCAGGTGCTGCACCGATTCCAGCGAAGTGCCCTGCCCACTTTGCACCAACATGTCGTGACTACTGCGGGTTTCGAGTGCGAAATAACTGCGACGGGCTCGCTGGTCTGTGCTTTTTTCAGAAAGACCACGCCGCGCCCAATCCTCAAACTGGTCGAGTGTCACTGATTTCCGAATGTGAGTGCTCGAACGAAAACATGCCAACGCCGCCTCACTATCAGTTTGCGCAATCTCCTTAGTGAGCTGGGTAACGCGAAGGCAGATCTCGAGCGCGCGCTCTCGGTTGCTATCGACAGCCAGCAGACGAAAGAAGCGTGGACTGTTTCGAATAAAGGCCACCAAGGTTGCGTTTCCGTGGTCCGCAACAACCATGAGCAACTCAATCCAGTTGTCGAACAGTTCGGGAAGCAATCGGAGTATTTCGGCGCCCGCCACCAACGTGTGCAATGCAACGCCGCCACCGCGCTCAAGCAGCTCCTCAGTCCTGTTCAATAGTTTGAGAGCATCAGTTGTTGACAGATCCTTCAGCGCAACTGGCAACGCGGACCATGCGTCTGCCGATATACCACCGGCACGCGAGGCAAAGAATGAAGTGAGAATTAACGCTTGTTGGGTTACGCGCGAGTCCGCAAAACCGCGCAGTGAAGAGATGACCCGTGGTGCTGCATCGAGGAAGTCCGCACTGTGTTTTGCGGAACGGCGGGAGATCTCTGCGGCGATCTCTAGTAACGATGTAGTTACTTCTGTGTTGTTGATGGCTTTGGCTAGGCTGGGAATTCTCTCGAAAGTGCGCTGTGCAATCGAAGGCGACAGCGTCATCTGACGCGAAAAAATTTGAAAGATGAGCGGTAAAGTTTGTTCGGGAAGTTCTTTGAGCTCGGCGACACCTGCGATGAAGAAACTCACGCCCGCCTCGGTGTCAGACATCGTAATGCGACGACCAAGTTCGCCCCACGAACGCAGTTCGGCTGCAGATAAGACTGTCGTGGCTTCCGGCACGGCGCGCAGAAACTCGAGACTCGCACGCAACGAAACGCCGGCAATGGCGGCGGAAGCTTCAACGGCAGCAGCCGCCTGGTCCAACGGGAGCCGCGCCAGCCCACGAGTCAACTCAAGAAACGATTGGCGCTCGGCAGCGAGTTTCTCAGAGTGGACGTGTGTCGAGAGCTCCTCATCCATTTCTGAAGGATCGTTTTTTGACTCCATCGTTTTTAGAACTAAATCACGGTGGTGACGATCTCGCGAATACTGTTCTGAAGTTCGCGATCGTCAGTGATGGGCGAGCACATCGCGACGTCAGCTGCGGTGATGGGAGGGATTCCAAGTGCGATCAGTTGTGCAGCGTAGATCAGCAGGCGAGTGGAAACACCTTCTTCCAAACCATGACCGCGAAGGTTACGAACCTTTTGACCGATCAAAACCAGGTCACGAGCGGTCCCCTCATCGACACCGCCTTCACGAGCGACGATCTCGGCTTCAAGATCCGGCGGTGGATAATCAAAGTCGATCGCGACGAAGCGTTGCCGTGTCGATTGCTTAAGGTCTTTGAGAATGGATTGATAACCCGGATTGTACGAGACAACCAACATGAAGTCAGACGGAGCCTCGAGGATCGTGCCACGTTTCTCAATCGGCAAGCGGCGACGATGATCGGTTAAGGGATGAATAATAACGACTGTGTCTTTGCGCGCTTCGACTACTTCATCCAGGTAACAGATTGCTCCGTGTCTGACAGCAGAAGTGAGTGGTCCATCGTGCCAGATCGTCTCTTCACCTTCGAGCAAGAACCGGCCGACGAGATCGGTTGACGAAAGGTCTTCATGACAGGCAACGGTGATCAGCGGACGTTCGAGACGCCACGCCATGTGCTCGACAAAGCGGGTTTTGCCGCAGCCGGTTGGTCCTTTCAGAATCACCGGCAAGCGTGCCGAGTGCGCTGCTTCAAACAGATCGATCTCGGTGTTGACGGGCAGATAATAAGGCTCTTCTGCAACGCGATACTCTTCAATTGCTCGTTCTGGCATACGGTTGTGAATCGTGAATCGTGAATGGTTAATCAGTTTGCACAAAAGGTCTTTGCGTTTCGGCTGTGCCGCATACCTTGCGGTAAGCCTGCGGCTTACCGTTGGCGAACCTGATTAGTCAGGCTATGCCTCAACTGTTCCATCGTAGAGGCATAGCCTCGAAACAAAATATCTGAGAACGTTCGGTAAGCCGTAGGGTTACCGCAAGGAATGCGGCAGAGCCGACTATTGACCTCAATTTTTGTGCAAAGCAATGGTTAATGGTGAATCGTTAACGTAAATCGTGAATAGTCGGGCGCGTTCAACGTTAGGGGGGTACTTCATTCCAGTTGGCCCCATCGTCGCTCAAGCTGACGGCTACCAGCCCTTACGGTATGCTATATCGTGGTTTTTGCATGGCTGCTTTTATCTAAGTTGAAATCTTAACATTCGCTTTGAAATGGCAGCAAAGACGCACGAGATTTGGTTCTGAACGACGATTCACGATTCACGAAAT
>DATBMP010000117.1:0-7436 GCA_036554845.1 Pyrinomonadaceae bacterium | reverse complement strand
AAATACTCGAGTTGTTGGCCTCCGAACCGGGTCGTGCCTGGTCGCGCAATGCGCTGCTCGACAAAGTGTGGAGTACGGATTACGAGGGTTACCAACGCAATATCGATCCGCACATCAATCGATTGCGAAAGAAATTGGAGGCCGATCCCAAGAACCCGAAATACGTTTTGACGGTCCGTGGAGTTGGTTACAAGTTAAACGAAGCCCCCTGATGTAAGCCCAAACCGTAGTAGTGACCATTGTCCCCAAGTAATCTGCTTTTATCGCGACGGTGGGCCATCGCTTTTCGGTCCATCCTAAGTTTGATTCTCACCGCAACTGCCTTCCAGCTTTTCACTGCACAAACGAATTCTGATTCGCAATCCATTCGCTCACCACGGCTCGAGTGGACCTGGCAACGAGGCGTGACCAGATATCGGTTACAGATCGCAGCCGACAAGAAGTTTCGTGATGTTCGGCTCGATCGACTGGTAACGGGCACGCAGTTCAAACCCACAAACCTGCAACCGGGTCGTTACTATTTTCGCGTTGCTCCAGCTCAGTTCAGCACTGGTCCATTTCTCAAACCGGTAGCCTTCCAGGTGCAGATAGTTGCAGACGCGTTTACACCCGTATCTCAAGCAGCAAGTTCAGCATCAGGTTTCCCGAGACTGATAAACCTTCGTAATCGTGGGTGGATGACTGCAACAGGAGCGCTGAACCAACTGATCGGTGTTTCATCAAAATCCTCGCCGATAGTAGTAGGCGTTAGCTCCACGAACGTCGTCTTCGCAATTGACGCAGGCACTGGGGTGACACGTTGGATTAATCGCGAGTCAGCCACAGAACGAATCCATGAGAGCTTCGAGCCCCTGACGATTGCGACAAGGGACTCTCAATTGGTAGTTAACGCTTATTCCGATCACGTGCGTGCCTTGGACAGTGAAACAGGAAGGAAAGTTTGGACCACGAAATTGGTTGGGATGGCGAATGCGGGCGTGGTTAACGATGTCCCGGAAGTTGGACCAACCGTGTACCTGGTTGATTACAAGAGCAACACTCTCTTCATTCTCGACGGCCTGACGGGAAAAGAGCAGCACCAGGAAAGACTTCGTATCCGCGCGCAAGCCCCTCCTGTTTTGCTGCCGAACGTTGGAGTTCTAATTCCAACAGAGAACTCTATCGAGTTGCATGGTCTTGATGGGAGCTTTGTTCGTACAGTTGAGCTCAAGTACCCGATGACAACGTCACCGCTCGCTGTCGAAACGAGTCAAGGTTGGTTCCTACTCTTTGGCACAAGGAATGGTCTCAGTATTCTTGATTCAAGTCTCAATGAAGTTGCGCGCCTGCCACTCGAGGGAGACTATCCGGTTGGGCCATTGATTGTGAGCGATATGGACCAGGACAAATCCGAGGTCGTTACCAGCGTTACAAAAAACGGGCGAGTGCTCGCGGTCGATCTTCGTTTACAGAAGCTCAAATGGTTATCGAAATCAGTAACGACTTCAGACGCAAAGTTCGATGTAGCCGATGTCGATGCCGACAGGCGAATGGACGTGTTAATCCCAGGACGCGATCAAACTTTGCTTGCGCTCTCCGGTTTTGATGGTTCGGTGATCTGGCGGAGTGACGCGAAGTTTGTCGCGCCCGGAGTTGTGCTAGTTTGTACTCCGCTTGCAGATGGCCGAACGCTTTTGACCTTTAACGAGCCACAGGGACTACGAACGATTGAACTCCAGCAAGATTAGCTTGGGCAAAAAGCGATACAGGAGAGTCTAAATGCTGTGGGTGCTTAGTGGAGCACTATTTGTTATCTGGGTCGTGATGAAGTTCGTGATGAACCGCGGCGGGTTCATTCACATACTGTTGCTATCGGCGATCTCCATCTTCGTGGTGCAGTTTATGGCGTATCGCAAGACGAAGTATCAAGAAAACTCTGCAAAACGATAGCTTGACCGCATCTAACCCTTCGGCAACAATGAATGGACTTGCTGCATCAAGAATCAGTAGGAAATAGGACGCTTTTACTGACGCAAGGAGTTACTAAATGAAGATCAGCCTTTTTCATCTAAAAGCTGCGTTTATGGTGTTGTCTCTGGTTTTCTGCGGCAGCGTGTTGGGTCAGAGTGACGTGCCGCGCCAGACCATTGCCGTGACCTACCCTCTTGATGAGTCCGTAACCGTCAAGTTTCGAGGCACAACACTCCTACCTCGCCTTTCGGGTGAGGCCAAAGTAAAACGCGCCGGGCGACGCGGGACGCGCGTGGAGCTCGACATTGATGATCTTCCTCGTGCCTCAGAGCTTGGCGGCATCTATTCAACTTATGTTTTATGGGCCATCTCTCCTGATGGTCGGGTTGATAACATGGGTGAGATCAAGCGCAGCGGTAGTCAGTTTGTAGACTCGAAGATCGATGTGACGACACCGCTTCAAACCTTTGCGTTGATCGTTACTGCTGAACCACACTTCCTGATGAAAGTTCCGAGCCGCATGGTGGTCCTTGAGAACCTCCCACCGCAAAGACCAGGCAACAGTCAGATTGCCACCGTGAACGTTCAGTACATCGGAAACTCCAGCGACTATTTCCGCAATGTGCGGGTGCCGGAAATCGCCGACCGAGATTATCGCGAAACCCCGGTGTCCTTGCTTGGCGCGCGTCAAGCGGTAAGCCTGGCTAAGTTTGCGGGCGCCGCGCAAGACGCGCCGAGTGAATTACAGAGTGCCGAAGATGAATTACAGGCTGCCGAGAAGGCCTGGAGACTTAACGAACCCGCAGCCGAAGTAGATGTTCTCGCGCGCAAGGCTACGTCATCAGGTGCACGCGCTGAAGAGGTCGCGGCTGTCCGTAAGGCTGCACGACTTCGTCGCGAAGAGATCCAAGAGCGCGACGAAGCGCTTCGGACAGCAGAGAAGACTGCTGACGAAGCTCAACGCGAGATCACACAGTTGCGTGCTTCGCTGGATCGTGAGCAACGTGCACGAGAACTTGCTGAGAGAGATGCTGCGACAGCAAACGAGCAGGTGCGCGAACAGCGAATCGAGATTGCCCGGCTCCGTGACGAATTGCAGACTGTAAGAACCGAAGGCGAGAGCGCAAAACTTCGTCTAGCTCGAATCGAAGGTGAACGCCAGGCTGAAGAATCGCGCCGGCTTGCTGCGGAAGCAGAACAACAGCGGCGGGTGGGTGAGGCGAATCTGAAGCAGGGCCTCGCGAAGTTTGGCAGCGTGAAGCAGACGAGCAATGGCTTTCAACTGATCTTGCCTGAGTCGATCTGGAGCAATGCTCGTGAATCCAAACTGAAAACTGCTGCCGCAGCGAAGTTGGAACCACTGGCAGCACTACTGGCCAGCAACCCTGACTATCAGATCACCATTGAAACCTACACTGACAATCGCGGTGACGAAGTTTCGTTACAGCAACTAACGCAAGAGCGTGCTCGTCTGCTTTCGGAGGCGTTTCAGGCGGCGGGAGTTGAACCTTCTCGGATTCAAGCGAACGGAATGGGTGCGTCCAATCCGGTGTCATCAAACGCATCGGTGTCTGGTCGCACGCGAAACCGCCGCACCGAGATCACGCTAACGCCAAACACGCGAAGCACGGCGAGTAGTCAGTGAGCCTGGTGATTGCAGATTGCGGATTGCGGATTGCGGATTGCGGATTTTGTTTTAGCCGATGGATTTCAAAAAACTAATAGGTGCAAAAGAGAGGTCGTTACATTCACGAACTGACAGATTATCGAGCGTTCTCTAAACAATCTGCAATCCGAAATTCCAAATCCGAAATCCCAAATCCGAGATTCCAAATCCGAAATCTCCTTCATTGACCCACCCCGCCCATGTCGCCACTCGACGTTCTTCAACTCGTCGGTTACAGCCTTGGAGCAGTGTTGCCTTTGTGGCTGGCGGGGCTGTTGCTTTCTCGACGCCGCAAACTTAGCGCGCTCGAACGAGTGCTGTTCGCGTTGGCCATCAGCATCGGCATCTGGCATTCCAGCAATCTTCTAATCACCCTTCACAAACTCTTCCGCCTCGGCTACGACAGTTGGACGCCGGTGCTGCGCCTTGCCGATAGCCTTGCAGTAATCGCGATCACATTCTCCTATTCGTTTCTTCTCCACGTCCACCTGCACCTTTGGGCCAATGCTTGGGGCCGCCCGTTGAATCGAAGCGAAAAGATCCGGGTCTACCTCTCGTACTTACCGACAATCTTCCTGGTAGCCTCAGTACCTATGATCTGGAGCGGCAGCTATGCTCCGATGTTCTCCAAATTGTCATTCTTTGTGCTGCCGTTTGCCTTCTGGATTGCTTACGTTCTCGGACTGATAGCCGTCACGGAACTTTTGATCGCACGCAAGAGCCAGAACGCGAGCGAACAGAAGATCATGCGCACGCTCGCCGCCTCGTTTATCGCTGTCGGGGTTGTGATTCTGGCGGCGTTGGCTCTCGGTGTCGGTGAAGGAACCACTGCTGGTGATTATCTAAAGACGATCGCGAATCTAGGCTCACTGTTGCCATCCGCTCTGCTTGCTTACTACATCTACCGTTATCGCTATCTCGAGCTGATCATCGAAGAGAGTTTGATCGTCGCAACCTTCGCAGCAGCTGTGTTGGCGATCTACCTCTATGGAATCAGGACCATTGGAGACTGGATGACGCAGCGCTATGGAGTCAGTCCAGGTGTTGTCGAAGCTTTGCTGATACTTGGTTTGACGCTTGGTGCTGCACCATTCCGGCGCTGGCTGCGCGCGCGGTTCCATCAACTATTCGAACGCGAGGCAGCTCTTTACCGGCAGATTGTTTCACGAATCGGATCACACTCTAAACAATACAAACAGCTACCCGATCTGCTTCACTTCGTGGAAGAGAAAACCACGCAAACGTTGGGATTACGGCGTGCGAAGATCGTCGTCAGCAACGGATCTCCGAATGACGACCCCAATCTGGGTCGAGTTCTTGAGAATGAAGTCATTTCGGATGAACCATGGATTCATGAGGTATTGCAGCGATCCGAACAGCAGGACTGGTTGCCAATTGAAGACGATCCTGCGCTTGCCTCGCATGGTTTCAATGTGGCTTATCCGCTGAAACGTGAAGACCGAGTCGCGGGTCTACTCTTGATTGACGCGTCGTCTGCGAGTTTGACGCCTGATGCGCGAACAGTGCTCGAGATTCTGGCAGGTCAAGTCGCAATTGCGATCGAGGACTGGCATCTGGTCGAAGAGAACGTGCGATTGGAACGACAACTAGCAGAGCGAGAACGCCTGGCCGTGTTGGGCCAGATGGCTGCCACTGTGGCACATGAGATCAAGAACCCACTCTCGGCGATCAAGTCGATTGCTCAGGTGATGAAAGAAGACGAGACGCTCAACAGCGAATACGCTCGTGATCTTACTTTGATTGTTGGTGAAACAGATCGGCTGAATCAGAGTGTGGCCCAACTGCTGAGTTTTGCACGCCGGCAAACACCCGCTGAAAGACCTTTGCATGCGGACGAACTGGTTCGATCAGTCACATCGCTGTTTCAGGTGAATGCCAGTGAACAGGGAATCGAACTGGTTACTACAATCGATACCGACGACGAACTTCCCGGAGCGGCGGTGTCAGCGGTGCGTGATTCGCTTTCAAATTTGATACTCAATGCGCTGCAGGCTACGTCGGGAGGTGGGCGGGTAACTGTGACCGTTCGCAACGATGAGCAGAACCTGCTTTTTACCGTCCAGGACAGTGGTACAGGTATTCCGGCAGATTTGCGACAACGAATCTGGGAGCCATTCTTCACAACCAAACAGCGGGGAACGGGATTGGGATTGGCAATCGTTCGCAAGCGCATGCAGGAGGCAGGCGGTTCCGCACGATTGGCATCGAGCGCAAATGGTGAGGGCGCTCGTTTTGAATTACGCGTCCCTGTTTGAGGACGGGGGAATTGGAATTGCGAATTTGGAATTTCGAAATTGGAATTTTGGAATTTAGGGGCCGGATCGATCGCTGCTACACGAGGTAGTCCGACTCGGAGATCGTAAATTCCAATTTCGAATTTCGAAATTCCAAATCCCAGTTTCCAAACTCCCATTTCCAATTTCAAACACAAGGAACTTTCAACCTACACCCGCGTGTTAACAATGCTTTCCCGCTCTGGAAAGGCCCAAGCCGAAACATTAAAGGAGAGATGCTATGACTCTGCGTAAACTAGCTATGCCTATTCTCGTTGCTATCCTCATCATTACTTGCCTGGCCCATGGTCAACAGGCTTCGGCTCAATCGAGTGATCAATCAATTCAAGCCAGTCGCAAAGACGCTGAAACAAATCTCGATACACATCTCTATCTCATCGTGGGAACGAATCAGGAAGTTAGCCAGGAGAAGTTACCAGCTGTGCTGGACCCAGTAATCCGTCAGATGCGATCAGCGCTTCCGTTCAAGCATTACAAGGTCTCTGCCACCTTGATAAATCGTGTGAAGAACGAAGGACGACTGAATCTGAAGTGGATTGGCGGACCATTGTTGGGTTCTGCCGCCGACAGTGCCCGCACGCCAAGCTTCAACGAGTTTCGTGTGAATCAGGTAAAGCTGATGATTGATGGAGAAGGGCGACAGGTTGTGCGATTGGAAGGATTCGGGTTCGGGGCCCGCATTCCGATCCAAAGCGGGACAGCCATTGCCTCGAATGGACCAGCAGCTCCAATCATCCACTACGAGAATACAGGCCTTAACACCGACATTAGCTTGCGTGAGAATGAACCGGTGATTGTAGGGACGTTGAATGTTGGACCATCAGGAGACGCAATCATCCTGGTGATGTCGGTGAAGAAGACGGCGCATTGACATGGTGGTCGGAAGTCGGTGGTCAGTTGTCAGTGGTCAGTAGTCCTCCAAGCTCGGACCCCTGACCTCCAACCCTCGACCGCCGACCTCTAACAACTGCCCCTTCTGGCACGCGATGCGCTAGAGAAAATCACCAGATAGGCTCTAAACTGACCCGAAGGTGAGAAAAGACGCATTGCGATTGTTAATTGTTGATGACGAAGAGGCCGCCCGCTACGGCATGCGGCGAGCCCTCAGTACGTTTGGTCTGAACGTTTCCGAAGCCGATTCAGCCGAAGCCGCCCGCGCCCTCATCAAGCAGCATGAACCGGATCTGATGCTGCTCGACGTTAACCTTCCCGGAATCAGCGGGCTCGATTTCCTTCGCGAACTGAAAGAAGCAAACGGGTCCAGCCCGCTCGTGATCATCATCACGGCCCATGGCTCAGAACGCATGGCGGTCGAAGCAGTTAAGGCTGGCGCGTACGACTATCTTTCGAAACCATTCGAACTTGACGATCTACGCCTGGTCGTTAAGAACGCCGCAGAAAACATTCAGCTCAAACGCGAGAACGTTTCCTTAAGACGACGAATTGAGATTGAACGATCAGCTCGCGGCGCTTTAATCGGAAACTCGCAAGGCTTGCAGAAAGTG
>DATBMP010000090.1:0-8738 GCA_036554845.1 Pyrinomonadaceae bacterium | reverse complement strand
GCGGCGCATCTGATTGAGTACCGGGTGGGAGATCTTGTTGACAGTTGACATCAACAGCGCCTCAATCGCGCGTTCTTGTTCCGGACTAAGTTGACCCAAACGGGTTCGTTGACGTGAGAGTTCCTTCCGAGCGATCTCGTGCAGCTTCTGCTTGAGCGCTCCGATGGTTGGTCCAAAGTCGAGGGCCCGCAGCGCTTGTTGGAACTGCATTATTTCCGATTCCACGATCAACTCGGCCCGCTCGGCTTCGCGCTCTCGTTCACGAATGTTTGATGAGATGACCGACTCGAGGTCGTCTATATCAAACACGAACATGTTTGGCAGTTTGCCAATAGCCGGATCAATGTTTCGCGGCACGCTGATGTCAATAAAAAAGCCAGGACGATTACGGCGCTTTTCGAGAGATTCACGAACCATGGTTTCGGTGATCACATGGTCTGGTGCACCGGTTGAACAGATCACGATGTCGGCTTCTCCGAGTCGCAGCGGTACCTCGTCCAGCGAGATGGCTTCTCCATTAAATTGTTGCGCCAGTTGCTCTCCAGCCGCTTCAGTACGATTGGCGATTAGCACGCGCTCAACTCCTGCATTGATCAGATGTCGAGCCGAGAGTTCTGCCATTTCACCTGCGCCCACGAGAAGAACTGTGTGTCCCTTTAGTGAACTAAAGATCTTTCGGCCCAGCTCAACTGCCATGTAGCTGATCGAAACTGCACTCGCCGCAATCCCCGTTTCAGTTCGAACTCGTTTGGCTACCCGAAACGCGTGATGGACCAAACGGTTAAGAACGCGTCCAGCGGTTCCTGCTTCCAATGCGAGTGAGTATGCGCGTCGCACCTGGCCCAGAACTTGCGGCTCGCCAACGACCATCGAGTCGAGCGAGGAAGCAACGCGGAAGAGATGACGTACAGCTTCGTCGTCGCTCCGGCTGTAGATGTGATCGTGAAAGAAGTCGTTGGGAAGGTCTCTCGACTCGGTGAGAAACGAGGTGATTCGTTCTGCTCCCGCACCACCGTGTTCACTGTTCGTTGCTGCCAATACCTCGACGCGATTACAGGTTGAGACTATCAGTCCTTCGCGGACGATTTCGCCATCGACAAGAGTTCGCAAACCTTCAGCGCAAGCCTGTTCAGAAAACGCGAGCAGCTCGCGCACTTCGACTGGTGCGGTCTTATGATTGACTCCGACGAGAAGTATTGACATCGCCTTAAACTACGATTTCAAAACCGCGATTAGATTCAGTTAGTCGAAAACGTGATAGCCACCCATCAATCGGGCGCCAAGGAAAGTACAGAGAACGAGAACAAAGCCTGCCACTCCCATCCAGGCCGCGCGCCCGCCACGCCAGGCCGCCGTTGAGCGATAGATTATCAAGAGGACATACAGCAGCCAGGTTAGAACAGCGAAGATCTCTTTTGGGTCATTGTGCCATATTCGACCACTGCGTGACGATGACCAGACCATACCTGTTGCGATCCCAATCGTCAGTAGTGTTAAGCCGATCGCGGCAGCACTGGTTGCGATTTCGTTTACCGTACTCAGCGAAGGCAGACGATGAAAGATGGCACCAAAGGATTTCACTTTAAGCGATCGTTCCTGCAAGAGGTACATGATGCTCGCAGCAAACACAACAAAGAATGCAGCATAGGCAAACAGCAGCAACGTTGTATGAATGGGAAAGAGCCACTTGGTAGTGACGACGCTCGCATTCACAGCATTTGGTGCGTTGCTTTTGATCAGCAAGGCGATGAATACGAGTACCGAGACCAGCGGTAGCGTGAAGGCGCCCAGTGCCTGCGTCCGGTAACGGTAAAGGACGACGCCGTAAGTTGCTGCCAGGGTCCATGCAAGGAACGATAAAGTTTCGCGCAGTTGAAAAACCGGGTAATGCCCGTCAATCGCCCAATCAGCAATCAAGGCCGCGGTGTGAAGCACGAAACCGATTGAGAGCGCCACGATAGAAACCCGCTGCAGTGACCTCCGCTTGTTTGCGAAGGCCAGGATGGCGTGAATTGCAGCCACAACATATGCAGCTAAGACGGCAAGTAAAAGGGATTGCATCGGGTGAAATGATCCGCGCTGCCGGCATTCTAGAGCAAGCAAATACACGCAGCAAGGAACTGGTTTGCGGAAATGATGACTTTGCCTTTCGGTTGGGTTCTGTTTCTGTTGTCAGCCGTCATGGCAACCGTTATTCTCGACGCAGTCATCGTAACGCCAGCTTTTTTCTTACCGACCTTTTTGAAGAACTAACAGGGAGAACCTTTATGTCCGCCGTGCCAGTCCGCCTGTGCTTGCTGTGGATCATCTGCCTTGGCATGGTTGGCGTCTGTTCGGCGCAGGGAGGCCGCAGTCGTCCCCGGCGACAACCGGCCCCGCCCCCACCAGCCACGGAAACACGCACGCCTGAAGCTGCTCCTGAACCGACACCGCCCGAGGATAGGGACGTTGATACCCTAAAAATCGAAACTGACCTGGTAACCGTCCCGGTAATTGCTACTAATACCAATGGACTCTATGCTGCAGATCTGACTAAAGAAGAGTTCAATCTTTTTGAGGACGGTACGAAGCAGGAGATCGCCTTCTTCGCCACTGTCACCGCACCCTTCCATGTCGTGCTCTTGCTCGATACCAGCGCAAGCACGCAGGCAAAACTAAGACAGATTCGACAGGCAGCGATCGCGTTTGTTGAGCAGTTGCAAACTCACGACCAGGTCAAGGTGATCTCTTTTGACGACAGGGTCCGAGACTTAAATGAGTTTACCGGTGATCGAGCGCTGTTGCGCGCGGCGATTAACAAGACCGAATCAGGGCAGGGAACTAAACTTTACGATGCTTTTGAACTGGCTCTTGACTCGATCCGATCGATAAAAGGAAGAAAAGCAATCGTGCTATTTAGCGATGGAGTCGATTTTCATAGCGATCGCGCTTCGTTCGATAGCACTTTGCGTGGCTTGGATGAAGAGGGCGTGATTGTTTACCCGATCAGATTCGAAACGCGCGCCGAGACAGAACGGATCGCGCGTGAACAAGCGGGAGGGGGTCCCGAGTTACCAACGATTGGTGTTATCCGAGCACCTTCGAGTGGGACGACTGCGCCAACCTTCCCGAGCGACGATCCAGACACCATTCCTACCAGTGGATCTCAACGCAGAACCGGGCCCTTCGGCTTACCCTTACCTGAAGAGATTATTAGGCGGCGACGTGAAGACCAGGAACGAGAGCGACGCGGTCGTTATCCGGATGAAGGCAGCTATCCTCCCGATGCAAGTAGAAGATATCCGGATCGGCGGAACGACCCACGCAATGATCCGGGGCCAGTGATTCGTGATACTCGTAGCGACGATTCAATCGACGCGATGTTGGATCAGCTTTATCTGAAAGCGGATCATTATCTCGCAGAGTTGGAACGCAAGTCAGGAGGTCGTTTGCTGCGAGCTGATACGTTGGGTTCCCTGCCTGATGCGTTTGCGAAGATTGCCGCTGAGCTCCGCACGCAATATGCCCTTGGTTACTATCCTTCAAATAAGGCCCACGATGGGAAGTACCGGAAAATTAAGGTGAACACCACACGAAAGAACGTTGCGGTGAGATCACGACCGGGCTATTTGGCGCGCGACCTCGATTGATCTATGAGTCCAACTGACAACTGACAACTGACCACCCTCCGTGTTAGCTTTCTGCATCCGAGATCGACAATCCTGATCGTCCTGCAAAAGATCACATCCAGTTATGCCAAGCCGAGACGACGCCTGGGAACTTCTCTGCGAATACACAAAAGGTGAAAGCCTGCGAAAACACGCGCTGGCCGTCGAAGCTGCCATGCGCGCTTGTGCTCACCGCTACGGTGGACCAGAGGCAGATGAGGATGAGTGGGGACTCGTCGGACTGCTTCATGATTTCGATTACGAGATGTTTCCGTCTCCTGATCAGCATCCATTTACCGGATCGAATATCCTTTGCGGACGTGGTTACCCGGACCGGATTATCAGGGCCATCCTGGGTCACGCCACCTACACTGGTGTTCCGCGCGACACAGTGATGGCGCGAGCTTTATTTGCGACTGACGAGCTTTGTGGTTTCCTGGTGGCGTGCGCCCTTGTCAGGCCTACAAAAAGCCTGGACGGGCTGGAGGTCTCGTCGGTAAAAAAGAAGTTGAAGGATAAGGCGTTTGCGAGGTCAGTTAATCGGGACGATATCAGACAGGGCGTTGAGGAGTTAGGCGTCGATCTCGATGAGCATATTCGATTTGTAATTGCTGCCCTTCAACCTTTGCAAACGCAGATCGGCCTCAATTCAACCGAGGCGGCCTCAGCTTAAGCAACAGGTCCTTGTTCGAGGGGTGGTCTTGGTCCAGGATCGAGTCTGGTCGTGATAATCGATGCAATGATGAAAGCCGCGAGACTTAAGATTATCGAAAGTAGTGCCGTTAAGAACGCCTGTAACTTGCGCCTCCGAGCGGTGTGACGATAGACGAAGATCGAAGCCAGCAGGCACGTCGTTAACGGCAGAAGGAGTGTTAACGAGACCAGCACACCGGGAGCCACGAGGGGTCGGAGCGATGAGAAGACACCAAGAATTATGGCGATTGATCCGCCTGTGCCGACCACAGCTGCAAGCAGAGAGCAAATAAGTACTAGCTTCAGACGCATTCGTTCTGGAATCCTTCGGGTCGGCTTTTAACTTGAGAACAGGGGCGTTTTGGAAATAGTGCTGAAGTGCGGGCGCAAGAATACCACAGCCGAGAATAAACCAAAGAGAGCGTCACCAACTCCTTGGACCAGCAACTCAACAATCCAAAAACATGGTTACTAAAAGCGCATTAATCTATTTATCTGAACGTGAGGGTTTGAAGGACTTTGCCACTAAGTTTAGTCCTTTCAAAAAACTTACGACCAGGTTTGTTGCTGGTGAAACGCTCGAGGAAACAGTTGAGGCGATTCGACAAATCAACTTAGACGGATGTACGGCATCGTTTGATCACTTAAACGAGTCAGTGGCTAACCCGGAAGAAGCGCAAGGAGAAGTCCGAGAGTATCGTCGTATCCTGGCAGCAATTGACGAATCGGGAATTAGGTCCAACGTCTCGATCAAATTGACGCAGTTCGGTTTGAAGATCGACCCGGAGCTTGCTTACCAAAATGCGCGCAGCGTCGTAGTTGATGCGGCAGCTCGTGGGAACTTTGTTCGCATCGATATGGAAGGCTCAGACGTAACGCAAGAGACGCTCGATATCTTCAAACGCTTGCGTGCAGAGTTCGGTCTGAACGAAGTAGGAATAGTGCTGCAATCCTATTTGCGACGGACTTACGACGATGCTGTTGAGTTGTTAAATCTTCCCGCACGGATCCGAATCTGCAAAGGCGCCTACAGTGAACCACCCGAAGTTGCATTTGCCGAGAAGAGAGAGACAGACGAGAACTACATTCGTGTGATGCAGTTGCTCCTGGCGAGCGAGCAGTATCACGGTATCGCCACGCATGATCCAAAAATGATCGATGCAACGATAGACTTTGCGCAGCGCGAAGGCATCAGCAAGGAGCACTTCGAGTTTCAGATGCTTTACGGAGTGAGACGCGACCTCCAGCGACAACTAGCCAGGGATGGATACAACATGCGGGTCTACGTGCCCTACGGCAAACACTGGTATCCTTACTTTATGCGACGATTGGCTGAACGTCCGGCCAACATCTGGTTCATTCTGAAAAACCTGCTCAAAGGCTAGCCAATGGAAAACATCGTCTGGGTATTGTGGTTCATTCTGGGCGCCGCCCTCATCGTCGCCGAGATATTCACTACCGGGTTCGTACTGTTGTGGTTTGGCGTGGGCGCGCTAGCGGCAGCGTTTGCAGCCCTTGTGGGCGTCGATAGTTTGGCTTTGCAGTTTCTGATCTTTGCCATCGTTTCAATTGGTCTGACGGCCGCTTCTCGAACACTCTTTGCGAACTATTTCACTCGCCAAGATACTGGTGAGGGACTGAAGAGTGGGGTTGATTCACTACCAGGAAAGATAGGGACTGTGGTTTCGTCGAGCCGTGGTGCGTTGCAGGAAGGTGCGGTGAAAGTTTTCGGCTCGACTTGGACTGCCTATCCCGCTGCTGGTGAAGATCCGTTGGAAGCTGGTGAACGCGTAGTAGTGGAGAGTATTGAAGGTGCCTCGATCTATGTGCGAAGGATCAACGAGAGTTCCGACTGGCGGCAGAAGTCACTGCCAGAATAGGGGTGCTTACGTGGTCAAACGCTGAGACGCGATGATGCTGGGACGCGGACGCAACGAGAGACTCACACCCGGCTTTGCACAAAAGACTTTGAGTTCGGGCTGTGCCGCACCCTTGCGGTAAGCCGGTGGCTTACCGTTAGTCCCACTTGAATATTAGGCTATGCCTAAACGTTCCATCTTTGATGGCATAGCCTTGATCAAAATATATTAGAACGTTCGGTAAGCCGCAGCTTACCGCAAGGAATGCGGCAGAGCCCACTTTTCGCCCACATGTGTAGAGCCCCAAAAGCACGGAAAAGAAAGAGCCAGTTGAACGTCTCAACTGGCTTTTTAATCCGCGTCCTCCGCGTTTATCCGCGGCTCACTCTTTGCGAGTAGATTATTAATGCGGTTCGGTATCAGCTTCGTAGTTATCGTCGAGGGTTTTGTCTTCGTCCAGGGCAGGTAATTCAATAGTGATGCGATCTCCCGAGGGTTCTTCCAGCTCATCACCTTCAAACCGGGCAAGCACGACCGTAATGTTGTCTTCACCACCACGCGCATTAGCCTCGGCAATCAACTCATTGCACGCTCGCGAAAGTTCAGGATTACTCACCACGATGTTCTGAATATCTTCCGCTCGGAGTTTGCCCGACAAGCCATCACTGCAAAGCAACAACATATCGCCACGACGGAGGCGAATTCGTCCAGTGACTGGAGTCACCTCACTTTGAGCACCGAGTGCTTGAAGGATCACGTTGCGAAACATATGTGTTTCGGCCTCCGCTTCGCTTATCTGACCCACGTCGACAAGCTGTTGCACTAGAGATTGATCCTTCGTTGCCAGACGAATCTGGTCCTTGCGAATGATGTAGGCGCGGCTGTCTCCAACCTGGACGAGATCCAGCATATCGTTGCGAACGGCAGCGCCTGTAAATGTTGCGCCCATCCCGGCACAACGTGAATCTTCCTGACTTCGTAAGTGAATTGCGAGGTTGGCGTAGACAGTGGCATTCTTTAAACAATCAACGAGTGGCAGATCGCTGTTGCAGCCGTCGTCTTCGTCGTTCCCCATCAACATCTCACGGACGGAATCAACAGCCATACGACTCGCGACATCGCCCGCCAAGGCGCCACCCATCCCGTCTGAAACGACGAGTACTAAACCCTTTTCGCCCAGATCGAAACGAGTGAGTTCTTCCGGAGCCTCCGCTCCATCGGAACCGGTCCACGTTTTTTCTCCGGAGAGTTCGAGCACAAGGAAGTTGTCCTCGTTACCTCTGCGAACCCTGCCAACATCAGATTTTGCGTGCAGCTCGACGCGCATAAGGAGAGCGGATAGAGAATTAAAATGAAAGCCTAAACGCTAAGGCAATTTTAACCCTACTGGAGTTTTGCTGTCACTTTCTAAGTTAGATTTTACTCAGAGCTTGATCAATGTCGGCGATAATATCATCCGTGTCTTCGAGCCCGACCGAGATTCTAACCAGACCATCGGTGATGCCGAGTCGTTCTCGTTTGTCAGCGTCCACGGACGCGTGAGTCATCGTCGCCGGATGCGAGATCAGTGTTTCAACCCCTCCGAGACTTTCGGCAAGCGTGCACAGCTTAACAGATTCCAACACGAGGCGTGCAGCGGCAAGTGATCCCACATCGAATGCCACCATACCGCCGAAGCCGCGTTGCTGGCGCTGGGCCAACGCATGTTGTGGATGCGACACCGATCCGGGGTAATAAACTTTTCTGACTTTGGGATGCTCTTCGAGAAATGCGGCTACTGCACGACCTGACTTATCGTGCTGTTCCATGCGGAGAGCGAGGGTTTTGGTGCCGCGCATTACGAGCCAGGCGTCGAGCGGCGAGAGAATCGCGCCTGCGCTGTTCTGGATAAAGCCGATCCATTCGGCATCTTTGTCGTCGTTGAGAACAACCACCCCACCAATGCCATCCGAATGACCGTTCAAGTATTTCGTAGTCGAGTGAACGACTATATCGACGCCAAATTCAAGTGGACGTTGCAGGTAAGGGGACATAAATGTGTTGTCGCACACTACGCGTGCACCCACGCGATGCGCGACTTTAGCGATCTCCTGCATGTCTGAGACGATCATCACCGGGTTGGTAGGCGTCTCGATGAAAACCATTTTGGTGTTGGGCTTGATAGCCGCCTCAACATTCAGTGCTTCAGAAGTGTCCACGAAATCAAACTCGACGTTGTAGTGTGCAAGCACCCGAGTAAAGAGACGAAACGTACCGCCGTAGGTGTTATCTGAAACGATGACATGCTCGCCAGACTTCACCAGTCGCAGTGTTGCGTCAATTGCCGCCATCCCGGAAGCGAAAGCGAATCCGTACCTGGCGCCTTCGAGTGCGGCGATATTCTTTTCCAGGGCCATCCGCGTAGGATTCTGTGTCCGGGCATACTCGTAACCTTTGTGTTTACCCAGACCATCCTGTGCGTAGGTGGAAGTTTGATAGATCGGCACGGTTACCGCGCCAGTGGTTGGGTCGGGTTCCTGCCCGCTATGAATTGCTATTG
>DATBMP010000074.1:0-5459 GCA_036554845.1 Pyrinomonadaceae bacterium | reverse complement strand
TAAGCAAGCGACAATCGACAATCGGCACTCGACAATGTATCAAGCTCCACTCAATTACAGAAAATGGAGACGCCTTCTGCGGGCCCTAACATGCAAACTAACAACAGTCGTTTACTCCTCATTGCCCTTTTCATGTTCAGCACGGCGCTGATCGTTGGCTGCAATCGTCAAAGTATTCCGGGAGGTTTCGAACCTGAGATCCTTCCCTTGCCAAAGCAGTTGACTACCTTCGAACCGATGTCCATTCCGGCGGACAATCCGTTGACGCCAGAAAAGGCAGCGCTGGGCCGGCAACTCTTTTTCGACGAGCGCTTGAGTGGGGATGGAACGCGGTCATGTTACTCGTGTCACGTCTGCGAGAAGGGCTTGACCGATGGACTTGCGAAATCAATCGGCGCCTTTAACAAGCAGTTACCGAGAAGCAGTCCAACTCTTTGGAACATCGGTTATCACAAAGAGTTTTACTGGGACGGCCGCAGCCCGTCGCTCGAGAAGCAGGCAATGGCGGCATGGATTGGCGCCAACATGGGAGCCACCAAGCCAGATGAGATCGCAGCCAAGCTGAATGCGATTCCAGGTTACCGTGCTCAATTTCAGAGCGTATTTGGTAGCGATGCAACACCCGATAACATCGTGAAGGCGATCGCGTCTTTCGAAAGAACTATCATCAGCGGCGAGACAGCTTGGGATCGTTATCAGGCTGGCGACCGATCAGCGTTGAGCGAAAGTGCCTGGCGCGGGTGGAACATCTTTCAGGGGATCCAGTGCACCAACTGCCACGACGGCGTCCTCTTTACAGACCAGCAATATCACAACGTGGGAATTGGGATGAACCGGAAAGAACCTGACCTTGGGCGAGCGAAGATTACCAACGATCCGAAGGACACGGGAGCATTTAAGACACCCACACTTCGTGATATCGCCAAGTCGGCTCCCTATTTCCATGATGGCAGTGCGGCCACGTTAGAAGAAGCCGTGGACATCATGCTCAAAGGTGGAATCCCGAATGAGCACTTGGATACCACAAACCTCAAGCCGCACAACGTCCTGCCAGATCAAAGGCAAGCGCTACTCGATTTTCTGCGATCCCTAACTGTCGATTGCCGGCTGCAAAAACCACCACTGCCACAGTAGAACTGCGGGGACGTTTGTCTTTTGAAATTGCGTCTTTGAAATAACGTGACGCGCAAGGCCAACTGTCGTTAGACTGTTTTCCGGCATCACGAAGCAAAAGTAATGAGAGCCTACGTCCCCGCGTACCAACTGATTACACCCGCAAGTTTCCAGGAAGCACTTTCTCTGCTCGCCGCTGAACCCGGTGTTTGGCAGCCGTTTGCGGGTGGAACCGATCTGATGGTCCTGCTCGAAGCCGGAAAGCTGTCGCACAAAAACTATTTGAATCTTTGGAATCTCAACGAGCTTCGCGGGATCAAAGTGACTGACACAGAAATCTCAATCGGCGCTCTTACCACCTACACCGAGTTGCAATCGGACAATGTGATGCAGCAAGAGTTTCCGATGCTTTGTCAGGCTGCGAGTGAAACGGGTGGGCTCGCCATTCAAAATCGAGGCACGTTGGGTGGCAACATCGCCAATGCTTCCCCAGCGGCCGATTCGCCGCCAGCACTTCTGGCCTACGGAGCTGAACTTGAACTGACTTCTGTTCGCGGTGCGCGTCGTGTTCCTTACTATGGTTTTCATTCCGACTACAAGAAGATGAACCTGGAACTCGACGAGCTCATCACCAGGATTCATCTGCCACGTTATAAGAAGGAGTTTCGGCAATACTATCGGAAGGTCGGCACGCGCAAAGCCCAGGCGATTTCAAAAGTATGTTTTGCAGCGCTGGCATCGGTTAACGACGAGATCATAGAGGATGTGCGAATCGCTCTTGGCAGCGTGGCACCCATTCCACTCCGATGTCGTGCCACAGAGCGCGTCATTCGAACTTCACGAATTGATGAGGACCTTATTCAGAACGCGAAGGCTGAGTTGAGTCACGAGATCACACCCATATCGGATATACGATCCACCAAAGACTATCGCCTGCGAGTCTCGCTCAATCTATTAGAGGACTTTCTGCGAAGTCTCGCCTGAACACTTACCGGAGAACCTTTCAATGATGAATCAATCTGTCGAGTCCTTTAACCGGGGCGCCGTCGAACCAATGCAATGCCTGAAGGACGGTTGGGCGCTCATCAAGTCGAAGTACTGGCTGTTTGTGGCGATGTCGTTCGTTGGGATCTTCATCGGCAGTGTGGTGCCTTTGGGCATCCTGCTTGGTCCAATGATGTGCGGTCTCTATCTGGCGTTGTTCCAAATGATGCGAGGCCAACATATAGAGTTCGGTACGTTGTTCAAAGGCTTCGACTACTTTGGACAAAGCTTGATTGCGACACTGATCCACATGGTTCCGATCTTTGTGATCATCGTTCCCGTGTACATTGCCTTTTACGCAGGGATGTTTCTGATGCTCCCTCAGCAAGGTCGTGGTGAACCGGATCCATCAGCGCTACTCGGTTTTCTCGGAGTGTTTGGACTGATCTGGTTGGTCGTGTTCATTCTGATAATGGTGATCTCAATTCTCTTCACGTTCACCTATGCATTGATCGTGGATCGAGGTCTATCGGGTGTTGAAGCAGTCAAACTCAGCGCGAAAGCGGCGCTGGCGAATTTCGTAAAACTACTCGGGCTATTCATCATCAATGCATTCCTGGGAATTCTGGGTGCGATTCTTTGCTATGTCGGAATATTTCTGGTGATGCCGATCAGCCTTGCCGCGCTGGCCATGGCGTATAAACAGGTCTTCGGTTTGTGTGAGTTGCGTCAACCAAATGCGCCGCCGCCACCTCCCACGTTCTAATTATCAGCATGTCAGCTCCCGATCTGGTTATTCGTGGTCGCACGATTGTCACTCCGGAAGGCGTTCTTGCCGGCTGCATACACGTCAAAGACGGTCTGATAGTGGCCCTCGGGTCTTACGACGAGCAGTCGCCAGAATGCGAGGTAGTCGAGGTTGGTAATGAGTCTGTCGTGATGCCTGGTCTTGTCGACACTCATGTTCACGTAAACGAACCCGGTCGAACTGAGTGGGAAGGTTTTTCAACTGCGACCAGGGCGGCAGCAGCAGGTGGTGTGACGACAATCATCGACATGCCGCTCAACTCGATTCCTCCGACAACAACCGCCCAAGGCTTAGCAGAGAAACTGGAGGCCGCAAAATCACAGTGTCATGTCGACGTAGGCTTTTGGGGAGGCGTGGTACCGGGCAACATTCGAGAGCTCGGCCCGTTGAAGGAAGCAGGTGTGGTCGGTTTCAAGTGCTTTCTAATTCATTCAGGTGTCGATGAGTTCCCAAACGTTACTGAAAGTGATCTGCGCGAGGCGTTACCTGAGCTCAATAGACTGAATGCTCTGTTGATTGTTCATGCGGAGTTACCAGGGCCAATCGAAAGGTCGCCCCGGGACGAAGCTGGCACAACTTCTTATCAAAGTTTTCTCAGGTCGCGTCCGCGTGCCGCTGAGAATGAAGCGGTTGCCTTGATGCTCCGTCTCGCGAAAGAGTTTGGGACGCGGATTCACATCGTTCACCATTCGTCGGCGGATGCGCTGCCGATGTTGCGCGAAGCTAAGGCGGCCGGTTTACCGATAACCGTTGAGACGTGCCCGCATTATCTTGTCTTCGCTGCGGAAGATATTCCGGAAAGTGCGACTGAGTTCAAATGCTGCCCACCGATCCGCGAACGAGAGAATCGCGAACAACTGTGGAAGGCGCTCGACGAGGGGGTGATTGATCTGGTCGTCTCAGACCACTCGCCCTGTTCACCCGAATTGAAGTTAAGAGACAGGGGAGACTTTTTGGCAGCGTGGGGCGGAATCTCTTCCGTTGAGTTTCGATTGCCGGTGATGTGGACTGAATCTCGACAGCGAGGATACTCGTTTCAAGATCTAGTCCGTTGGCTTTGTGCTGCGCCGGCGGCACTCGTTGACCTGCGAGACTCCAAAGGAAGAATCACTGTCGGCGCGGATGCTGATTTTGTGATCTGGAATCCTGAGAAAGAGTTTGTACTGGATTCAAGTCACATTCATCATCGACATAAACTGACTCCGTACGAAGGGCGAATCCTGTTCGGTACGGTTGAAAAGACTTTTCTTCGAGGAAAGAAGATATATGATGAGGGCGAGTTTACCTCTGCGCCAGAGGGACATTTCCTCTTACGTTGAAGCGAATTGTTGAGCAACTGTCAGTGGTTCGTGGGTAACTGATCTCGCTTTGCGCTCTGATGCGTCTCTGCGATCTCTGCGCTTAAGTCTCTAGTGTCGAGGTCTCTCAAGTCGAGACTTCAGTTAACAGAGAGAGCGCGGAGACGCAGAGAGCGCGGAGTAGTCAATCCCTCACCCAGAGCTTTGATTTTCATGGAGTTTACCGAACTAATCGATCTGGCAGCAGAGAACCTTGGTGGCGCAGTGCTCGCTGCCAATGATGAGTTTTTTGCGCCGAAGGAAAACCTTCTAAAACAAGCCGCGCCGATTTTCATTGAGGGGAAATACACAGACCTGGGCAAATGGATGGATGGGTGGGAAACACGACGCAGGCGCACACCCGGTCACGATTGGTGCATCATCCGCCTTGGTCTATCAGGAATCGTGCGCGGAGTGGTTGTTGATACCAGCTTCTTCCGAGGCAACTATCCTGAACAGTGTTCAATCGAGGCGTGTATGCTGGATGGTCAACCCACCGTCGAACAATTGACCGACGAATCGACAAGTTGGACCGAAATCCTGCCCAGGTCAGACCTTCGAGGCGATTCGCAGAATCCTTTCGCGACGAAAAGTGATCAGCGATTTACACATCTCCGATTGCGGATCTATCCGGACGGCGGCGTTGCGCGGCTGCGTGTGTTTGGAGAAGTGGTGCCCGATTGGAATCGCTTGAAATCGCAAGGCGGTCGAATAGATCTTGCAGCAGCTGAAAACGGTGGGTTAGTGCTCTCGTGCAGTGACATGTTCTTTGGCCATCGCCACAACCTGATCATGCCCGGACGCGCCGCCAATATGAGTGATGGTTGGGAAACAAAACGGCGACGGGGCCCGGGTCACGACTGGGTTGTTATAAAGTTGGCGAAGCCGGGAATCATCAACAGCATCGAAGTTGACACAAGCTATTTCAAAGGTAACTTTCCCGAAAGTTGTTCATTGGAAGCGGGAAACACGGCGTCGGGTGAACCGCCGGATTGGAAAACTGTGCTTCCTCGCACGAAGCTACAGGCCCACACACGACATTACTTCGACTCCGAGATCAGCGACGCCGGTGTCGCGTCGCATGTTCGCTTCAATATATTTCCTGATGGTGGTGTGAGTCGCTTGCGAGTTTACGGCACGCTGTCCGAATAGTTTCACTGGAAGTATGGGAGCACCAGAGCTTGAGCATTTGAATTCTCTCTCGTCAGAAGAAGCCG
>DATBMP010000073.1:0-5186 GCA_036554845.1 Pyrinomonadaceae bacterium | reverse complement strand
ACACTGCAAGAGGAATGAGGATTGCGGATTGCGGATTGCGGATTGCGGATTGCGGATTGCGGATTGCGGATTGCGGATTTGGAATTTGGAATTTGGAATTTGGAATTTGGGAAAATTCCAAATTATTCCAATTTCCAATTTTCAAATTCCAAATCCGCAATCTCATCTCCCCGTGGTGTATCATTGCATCCATCACCGTGAATACGCTTATCGAAGATCTTCGAGCCGTCGTCGGCCCCAATGAAGTACTGGCTGATCCCGAGGAATTACTCGTTTACGAATGTGACGGATTGCCTCACCACAAACATCTTCCGCGTGCCGTGGTCTTTCCAAATTCAACCGAGTCTACCGCTGAAGTGATGCGGGTCCTCGCACGCCACGACGTTCCCTACACGCCGCGAGGCGCAGGCACTGGATTGTCCGGGGGAGCCCTGGCAATAAACAACGGTGTGGTGATTGAGATGGCTCGCATGCGAAAGGTTCTGCGCATTGATCATGAGAACCTAACTGCTACCGTTCAGACCGGTGTGGTCAACCTTCAAGTGTCTCGTGCCGTGGCCCAGCTGGGTCTGCATTACATTCCTGATCCCTCAAGCCAACCCACCTGTACCATCGGCGGCAACATTTCTGAGAATGCCGGTGGCATCCATTGTTTGAAATACGGCACTACTACTGATCACGTGTTGAGTGCTCGCGTGGTGCTGCCTGGTGGCAAAGTCGTAGATCTCTCGAGCGCAGAAACCGGCAGTCCTGGTTACGATCTGCTTGGCGTATTCATCGGTTCAGAAGGAACGTTCGGTGTGGCAACCGAAGCAACTTTGAGATTGGTCCCGATACCGCCCGCTGTCCGGACGCTCCTTGCCGAGTTCGCGGAAGTTAATGATGCCAGCCATGCAGTGTCAGCAATTATCGCGGCAGGAGTAATGCCTGCCGCTTTAGAGATGATGGACCGCGAGATCATTCGCGCGATCGAGGCCAGCATATTCGCCGCAGGACTTCCACCCGATGCCGGCGCAGCTCTCTTGATTGAACTGGACGGAGTTGACGCCGGTCTTGATGATGAAGCCGAGAAGGTAAAAGCGATCTGCCTCCATTTTGGAGCGAGTAACTGTCGTCTCGCTCGTGATGAAAACGAACGCAAGAAGCTTTGGGCCGCGCGCAAAGGTGCTTTTGGTGCTGTCGGCAGAATCGCACCAGATTCGATGATTCAGGATGCAGTGGTGCCGCGGTCGCGACTACCTCAGGTCATGGAAGAGAGTTATCGCATCGCAGCAAAATACGGGCTAATACTCGCAAATGTTTTTCATGCCGGAGATGGCAATCTACATCCGCTGATCTGTTTCGACTCTCGCTCACTTGACGAGGTGCGTCGTGTTAAAGAAGCCGGGCGAGAGCTTATGGAAGTTTGTGTTCGCGCAGGCGGTAGCATCACCGGCGAGCACGGTGTTGGTTTGGACAAGCGCGATTACTTGCCGCTGATCTTTTCGCCCGACGACATGGAAACGATGCTTAACGTTCGCGCTGCCTTCGACCCCACCGGTTTGTGCAATCCAGGGAAGATAATTCCGACCCTGCGCGGATGCGGAGAAGGTCGAGCGGTCGCATCGTTACCTGGGAAAGAGAACGGGAATGGTCCAGCGCAACCTCTGGCGCCATCAAGACCACTTAAATCGTCGAGAGCGGTGGAATCGGCAGCAGTATTACCTTCCGTAAACGTGTCAGTGGAAGACGTGCCAAAGGGCGACACGCTAACACCCGGATCCATCGCGGAGCTGACAGAAATCATGAACTTTGTATCGCGTGAGCGATTGCAGGTCGTACCAGAAGGCGCCGGCACGTGGCGAAATGTCGGCAATCCGATTTCGCGCATCGATCTGACTATCAAAACTGATCGATTGAACCGGATCATCGACCACGAACCGGCGGATCTGATCGCTACGGCTGAAGCGGGTGTCACGCTGAAAGAGTTTAATGATCACCTATCGCTTAACGGACAGTGGTTACCTCTGGATCCGCCGGACGACGGAACAGCTACGCTCGGTGGAGTTATCGCAACTGGTTTAGCGGGTGCGCAATCATATGGGCCACCAAGACGACATGTCATCGGTATGCAAGTGGTTCTTGCCAATGGCAAAGTGGTTAACGCCGGTGGTCGTGTCGTCAAAAATGTCGCGGGTTATGATCTCTGCAAACTGTTTACAGGGAGCTATGGAACCCTGGGTTTGATTACTCAACTGCGATTCAAGCTCAGACCATTACCTCAGTCGAGCGTTAGCCTGATCACGCGAGGTCCAATCGACTCGTTGCTGGCAGCAGCTCAGGCAATCACCGCGGCCAGGCTTTTTGATGTCGCGATCGAGTTGTTGTCTTCTCGATTTGCAGTCGAATTGGAGTTAAATGAGGGAAACGATTGCCTCTTGTTGGTGAGATTCTCGGGATCGTCAAAAACAGTAGAACGGCAAACTAGAGCGGCGGCAGCTTTGCTGCGTCCCTTTGGCGAGATCATCCAGGTTGATGTTGACGACGGGGCCGTGTGGCGCAAGGTAGCGGCGCTGCCTTTGCAACTACCTGAGCGCCCCATGTGGCGAGTGAGTTTGCCACCCGCGGCGGTGGCCGGATTCGTCCGAATACTAGAAGCGACGCATTCAAACGCTGCCTCACGTGCGTGGCAGGCAAGCATGGCAACTGGACGCATCAGAATGATCGAGCCGGCGGGTCTAGAATCAGCTGAACTCGAACAATCGTTATCTTATTTAAGAGGACAGGCACGGTCGCTTGGAGGCTGGTTGCTGATCGAGAACGCGGATGCGGGTGTGAAGAAAACTTTCGATGCCTGGGGAGACTTTGGGGCACAACGCGATTTGATGAAGCGCGTCAAGAAAGCGATTGATCCGAACCATCTGTTCTCGCCAGGAAGGTTGTGAAAAATGAGTAAGGCATTGGAGCTGGACTCTGGCTCAATTAAGAGTATTCAGTGTCGATCAAAAGTATTCAGTCTCGATTGCGGCGGCTTTGCCGCATCCCTTGCGATAAGGCTCTGCCTTATCGTTGGCGTCGTTCAATAAAGGCTCCGCCTAAGCCCGATGATTCTCGGCACAGCCTGATGATCTTGCGGCTTGCGATAAGGCAGAGCCTTATCGCAAGGGATGCGGCAAACCGCCGCAAACCACAAAGTACCCTTTCATAACGAGGCAAGTATGAAACTTCGTCTAATCAATCTCTTATTAGTTATCTCGCTGACGTTCGGTCTGACTGCGGTTCCTGTTGCGCCATCAATCGCTCCTCTAATGCGCACAGCCACCGCCGCGTCACGCGAACCGGTGCGCGCCAAAAACGGCATGGTCGCCTCAACAAACGAGGTAGCGTCGCGCGTCGGTGTTGATATTCTCAAACGTGGCGGCAACGCAGTTGATGCAGCTATCGCAGTGGCTTTTGCCCTTGCTGTTACACATCCGTCCGCCGGGAACCTGGGTGGCGGGGGTTTCATGATGATTCGTCTTAAGAATGGGAAGACAACCGCCATCGACTATCGCGAGATGGCACCCGCAGCCGCAACGCGCAACATCTATCTCGACAAGGAAGGAAACGTAATCAAGGGTGAAGGTGGCTCGGTCGTTGGTTATCGTGCCTCGGGCGTGCCCGGAACGGTGCGTGGGATGGAGTTGGCACTGAAGAAGTACGGCTCGGGAAAACTCACATGGGCCCAACTCGTCGATCCTGCTATTCAACTGGCAAACGGTTTCGTCGTGACACATTCACTCGCGCGCTCACTCCGTGGCAGCGACGATTACCTCTCTCAGTACGCTGAAACGAAACGCATCTATCTCCGCAACGGAACCTTTTATCGTGAAGGGGAAGTTTTTAGGCAGCCGGAACTCGCAGCTACCTTTGTACGATTGAAGCGTGGTGGTCCAAACGAGTTCTACACCGGGATGACCGCTCGTTTGATCGTTGAGGACATGAAGCGAAACAACGGGCTGATCACGATGGAGGACATGAAAAACTATCTCGCCAAGGAACGTGAACCTGTGAAGGGAACGTACCGGGGTCACACGATCATCTCGATGCCGCCGCCATCATCCGGAGGCGCAGTGCTGATTCAGATGCTCAATATTCTTGAAGGCTTTGATCTCAAACAACATGATTGGGCGTCGTCTGACCGCTATCACCTGATGACCGAGGCGATGCGGCGCGCGTTTGCGGATCGTGCCGAGTACATGGGTGATTCCGATTTTGTAAAGGTGCCCATCGCGGGATTGATTGATAAGTCTTACGCTGAGTCGCTGCGCGCTTCCATTGATCCCGAGCGCGCCTCGTCGAGCGAGACTGTTCGTGCCGGGCGACCAATGGGCCACGAATCTGAAGAGACAACTCACTTCACCGTTGTCGATGCCGAAGGGAATGCCGTTGCGAACACCTACACACTCAATAACTCGTACGGCTCAGCTGTCACCGCCAGGGGAACTGGAATCCTGATGAACGATGAGATGGACGACTTTGCAGCGAAACCCGGGACGCCGAACCTTTACGGCTTGATCCAGGGCGAGCGAAATGCAGTCGCGCCGGGCAAACGACCACTTTCGGCGATGACGCCGACATTTGTGCTGAACAAGGACGGTAGTCTTTGGTTCACGATTGGTAGTCCCGGTGGCCCAACGATCATCAATACCGCGTTCTGCGTGATTACCAACATCGTCGATTATGGAATGAACATGCAACATGCGATAGATGCGCCGAGAATTCATCATCAGTGGCTGCCGGACGAACTCGTGTTTGAACCCTACGGGTTGGCGGGTGATACGCAGAAGGCGTTGAAGGCTCGGGGGCACAACCTCGCGCGACCTCGGTATCTGGGCGACGCAGAAGGGATCATGATTGAACCGCAGACTGGGATTCGGCTAGGGGCGACAGATCCGCGACGGAGTGATGGTTTGGCGGTGGGGTATTGAGTTGTTACTTCGTGGTTGTTCGATGGTTCGTGGTTGCTTGTTTGTTCGATGGTTCTGGTTGCTCGTTTCGATCATTAGTGGTGTTTCGCTTGTTCGATGGGTTAGTGGTTGTTCGTTATGATCTTTGGTTTCGTAGTTCGTCGTGCCGTAACGGCGGCTTTGCCGCATCCCTTGCGGTAAGGCTTTGCCTTACCGTCAAACATAGCTTGCAATTAAGGCTGAGCCTAAATCGTCGGA
>DATBMP010000525.1:0-6570 GCA_036554845.1 Pyrinomonadaceae bacterium | reverse complement strand
GATGCGATGCGGTCGTTGTTGAAGCGACGACCGTTTTATGCGGTGCGGTTCAAGGGCACGCGACACGATGCAGGAGACAAGTTAGGATTTCTGATCGCAACAGTAGAGTTCGCATTGAAGCGTGAGGATCTTGGACCAGAGTTTCGTGAATATTTATCGTCGTTGACACTGTGAAAACGCTCCTTGGACTTTTGGGTCCTGACTCTGCGTCCACAGCGTCTCTGCGATCTCGGCGCTTAGTTGTCTAGTGTCGGAGGCCTTTCCAGTAGAGACATAAGTTAACGCCGAGATCGCACAGACGCAAAGAGCGCAGAGCCAAAGCCAAAGCCAAAGCCAAAGACAGAAGACCAAAGACCCAAGCCAAACCCCAACTCATGACTCATCAGAAACAATTCTCCGGAAAGGCTGCAATCGTCACCGGCGCTACCCGAGGCATCGGTCGCGCGATCGCACTCGAGCTCGCTTCTCGTGGAGCCGATGTCGCTTTCAATTACGCTCGCAGCGCCGAGGCCGCGGAGTCTCTTACAAAAGAGATCGAATTGCTCAATGTGCGCGCGATCTCTTCTCAATGCGATGTTGGAAACACGGAAGCTGCGGCAGAAATGGTGAAGCAAACAAAAGACGCGTTCGGTCGAATCGATTTCCTTGTTAACAACGCCGGCGTCACGCGCGACAATCTGATTCTGCGAATGAAAGAGCAGGATTGGGATGAGGTTATCGATACAAACTTGAAGGGCGCCTGGAATTTTGCCAAAGCTGCGTTGAGAACAATGTTGCGTCAGGATGAAGGTGGTTCGATTCTCAACATCACTTCCATCAGCGGTAAGGTTGGGATGCCTGGACAGTCAAATTATTCCGCTTCGAAAGCCGGCATGGTTGGTCTGACGAAAGCGTTGGCAAAGGAAGTAGCGAGCCGAAAGGTGACCGTGAATGCCCTGGCGCTTGGCATGATCTCGACTGACATGGCAAGTGCGCTTGATGAAAGTTATCGTGCTCGGATTCTTGAACAGATCCCGCTGGGTCGTTTTGGGGAAGCTGATGAAATTGCTCGCATCGCGTGCTTTCTCTTGTCGGAAGATGCGCGCTACATCACGGGCCAGGTGATTCAGGTGGATGGCGGACTGGCAATCTAGTTCGTCTTACCGGGCCAGGCTTGACAGGGGCGGATTCTCTAATCCAAAGGCCGTGGGATTCTCACCAATGATGGCAGCGGCAAAGAACTGCGGTACATAAGCAGCGTTCTCGTTGCGAAACGTTTCGTCCAACTTGTGCCGGTGCGTAAACAACGTCCAGAAATTCCTCTCAAAATTCTCTTCCGTTCGCAGTTGAATCAAAGAGTTCCGTACCCAGGTTGAACCTCGGTTATAGCTGAGTAGAACCAGCGTCATGCTTTGCGAATCTTCGCCCAACTCAGCCATTCGATCCGCAATGTAATCGGCTGCTGCCGGCGCCATCTTATCAACATCGCACATCTCGTCAGCTCGCACGCCATACTGTTTCGCGGTCTCAGGCAGGAACTGGAAAAGCCCCCTGGCGCCGAACTGACTCTCAGAACAAGGGTGATATGCAGACTCGATCATTGGCAGGTAGATACCGATCATCGCGGGCACCTTTCTGGTGGCAAACGATCGAGCGATAACCGCCACTTGAGGCAAGGCACGGTTGTAGACCACTTGCAGGTCTTCACTACCCGGACGTTCTTTGCGAGCGAGATAGCGATCAATGTGAACTTTAATGGCGGCCAACGCATCATCGTTCAACTTCACGGGCCGATCACCCATCATTGCCGAGATTCTCTGCTCTTGCTCCGCTATGAAACTCAAGCGCTCGGCGTCGTTCATGGCTTGATACGGCTTTAAGGTTTTCGTAGTTGAGAGAGTTGAGTTCGATGGACGTTTGAAAAGAAAAATTCCAAACAACGTGAGGACCAAAACTAAAACAGCTGCGATGGCGAGTAGGGATCCTCTACGCGAAGGCATGGCGGTGGCGCCGCTGGTCGTTGCTCCTTCAGTCAGCAACGAACTGGGTTTGTCATCGAGACGCCCGGACATTGCCAGATCCTGTTCCAGACTTCTTAGTTCATTAAGCATCTCCGCCACCGTTTGATAACGGCGATCAATTTCCTTGCTTAGACTTTGATCAAGAATCGTTTGCAACCTGCGGAGTGGCCCATCTGACTCTACAACGAATTCAGACAATGGTTTGGGTTCATGTTCGAGAATGCTTACGAGTGTATCCATCCGAGTTGATCGTGCAAACGGCTCACGTTTGGCGACCATCTCGTAGAGAACAACACCGAGACTCCACACATCCGTACGTTCATCAACGGGAAGGCCGCGTGCCTGTTCTGGCGACATGTAGCCTACCGTTCCGATCACAACACCCGTTTCAGTATTGGTTAGCCGGTGATTGCCTTCCAGCCCGTCGTCCTGCTGGTCCAAGGGCTTTGCAATACCAAAGTCGAGCACCTTCACCAGACCATCCGTGCGACGCATGATGTTCTCAGGTTTAATGTCGCGATGAATAATTCCGGCAGAGTGCGCCGCCACCAATCCGGCGCCCACCTGAAGACAGACATCCAGAATCTCAGCGAATGACAGTTCATCGTTCGAGATCAGTTCGCGAATGGTCCGCCCGTCAATAAATTCTGTCGCGATGAAATGGATACCATCGGCCTCGCCTACTTCATGGATGGTGAGAATGTTGGGATGATTTAAGGCTGAAACCGCGCGCGCTTCTCGCTGAAACCGTCGCAACCTACTTTCGTCCAGAATCAGATAGGTGGGGAGGATCTTTAATGCTACCGCACGCGAAAGACGTGAGTCATGGGCCAAATAAACCTCCCCCATGCCACCCGAACCAACTCTTTCAACGATCCGGTAGGCGCCCATCTCTTTGCCGATGTTTATATCGGGAAGGTCCGCCGCTAAGACATGAGCGTCCTGCGAGATGGCTGGCATCTCAATGAAGTCACCGGCTTCATCGTGTGCTGCGATCAATGAAACGGTCTCAGTGAAAAGTTCTTCATCGCCATCACAGGCGGACTTAAGATAGAGGGCGCGATCGTTTGGAGGAAGATCGAGAGCTTCCTGCAGAACGTTTTCGATCTGATGCCAACGTTCAGCGTTCATCGACTCTCCTTTGATCGCGCAATTCTCTAAACAACCACGCCTTTGCAGCTCGCCAATCACGGCGCACTGTCATTACTGAGAGTTCGAGCGCCTCAGCTGTTTCAACCAAACTCAGTCCGCCAAAGTATCGCAACTCGATCACCTTTGACTTGCGTGGGTCCATCTGGGCCATCGTTGTTAGCGCCTCGTCAAGCGCCAGCAGTTCAGAGGCACGTTCTTGAGACATTAACGTAGCTTCGTCTAATGACACCTTCTGGACTTCGCCAGCGCGCTTTTGGTACTTCCGTCGCCGCGCATGGTCTATCAGAACGTGTCGCATTACCTGGGCAACAACGGCAAAAAAATGACTCCGACTGCTCCAATCGATCTTCTCTTGACCTTGCCGAGCAATGAGTCGCACGTACGCTTCATTAACCAATGCGGTGGTTTGAAGTGTGTGACCGTTTCGCTCGCGCTGCATGAAGCGATGGGCCATGCGACGGATCTCGTCATACACAAGGACTGTCAATTTTTCCAGCGCTTGTTCATCGCCGCGTCGCCAGTCCAGCAGCAGACCGGTCAAATTCTCTCCCGAATTCTGCTGCAAGACTGTCATCAGCTCACTTTCCACTTTCGCGATAGTCACCAACGCGGTCGAAATTCTAACATCAAAGAGAGCAGCGCTGATGATGGTACTCAGCACTCTGCGAACGCCGAAAAATATGTGTCACCAAGGATGAACACTTTCTTTTCTACTTCTCGCTTATCAGATCAGGCAGTGCGGTTCTTCGCACACCCGACAATTAAGATTTCGAGGAGGCAGGACGAATGAAAATCTTCAAACTAGCGATAATAACGGGAGTTTTTGCGCTAACTAGCGTGTGCTCCGTCTCCGCTCAGCCCACCAAGGTCTCGGTTTACCAAGAGCTTTCCGCTGAACAACAAGCGGTGTTTGTGCAGGAGCAGCTGCGCCGGATCGCGCGTGAAATGTCAGGTCGCGATTACGAGTTCACACCAGAGTTCGCGGCGCTGGTCCAAAAGTCAGTTGATAGATACGCGCGGCGAGTTGGCAATGGCAGGAACGATCCTTTGGGACGGGCCGATGTTCGTTTCATCATCGAGCGAGGTCAAAAGCACGCGCCCGCCATAGCCAGATCTTTCAAGGCACGTAACGTCTCACCGCTCATCGGTCTCTATATTCCATTCATTGAATCGGAATTCGTGAACATCGCATCACCAAACGCTATGGGCGCGACTGGCATGTTTCAATTCTTGCCAGCGACGGGCTCGCGTTATGGCCTTTCAATTGAAGACTTGTTGGATGTTGAGAAGTCAGCTGATGCTGCAGCTCGTTACATTCTTGACAGCGTGGAACTCTTCAAGAGCGATTCGATGAGTGAAGCGCTGGCCTTGCTCTCGTACAATCGCGGCGGCGGGAAAGTGGTGCAGGATCTGCAACTCGTTCTCAATGCGCAAAATCGAGATTGCAGTGTCTGCGCATTGACAGCTTCAAGCGATAGGTTGGACCGCACTTTTAGGGAAGAGAGTGTGTATTACGTTCCGTTGTTCTTTGCCGCGGCAATTGTTGGCGAGAACCCGCGGGCCTTTGGTCTACGCTCACAGCCACTATCGTGGTATGGCGGTCAATAAGCTCGGATTGCGTGACGCATAAGTAAAACTTCTGTTGCCTGTCTGACACCAAGTCAAACTACAACAAACTCGCCAGGCCCTAATGTGGGCCTGTGCGTGCTTGTTACAGGAAGGCATCCGAATGGTTTCGCTTAAACCCGATCGACTGAAAAGATACTCCGACATCGCTTTGTTGTTGGTGAAGTATGGTCGTTCGGATCTCATCAAGCACGCGCGCTGGGCTGAAGGCGTAGAGATTGCTGAGACGGTTCAACAAGAAGCTGCTCCTGAAGCCGAGGAGTTGGCAAAGGATCTCGAAGATCTTGGTCCAACGTTCATAAAGCTTGGACAGCTGCTTTCAACCCGCGCTGATCTATTACCACCTCCTTACCTCGAGGCCCTCTCCCGTCTTCAAGATCAGATTGAGCCGATTCCGTTCAAACAAGTAGAGCAGATTGTTTCGGCCGAGATTGGTGTCAGAATTTCAAAAGCGTTTACGGATTTCGAACGAGTACCACTGGCGGCCGCTTCACTGGCACAGGTCCATCGAGCAGAACTCCGTGATGGAACTTTGGTCGCGGTGAAGGTCCAACGACCTGACATCAGAGATCAGATCGTTGAGGATCTTGAAGTCCTGACTGAAGTCGCACATTTCCTGGATACTCATTCAGAGTTGGGTAGGCGTTACGAGTTTCAGAACATGTTGGTCGACCTGCGGCGGAGTGTGCTACGCGAGCTCGATTTCCAACAAGAAGCGAATAACCTTACGGCAATCGGAGACAATCTTTTCGAGTTCGAGCACATCGTGATACCAGAACCTGTTCCTGATTTCACCACCTCACGTGTGCTAACAATGACATACATCGAGGGAAAGAAGATTACCTCGCTTAGTCCTCTTCGTTTGTTGGAGATTGATGGACTAACTCTCGCCGATGAGTTGTTTCGCGCTTACTTGAAACAGATTTTGGTTGATGGTCTTTATCACGCGGATCCGCATCCGGGTAACGTTCTTCTGACCGGGGACGATGAAATAGCTTTAATCGATCTGGGAATGGTTGGTCGCGTTCATCCGGGCTTTCAGGAAAGGCTTCTTCGTCTGTTGCTGTCGATTAGTGAAGGACGAGGAGAGGAGGCGGCGGAAGCCTCGATCAAAATGGGCGAGCCAAAACCCAACTTCAATCACGCAGAGTTTGTTCGCCGAGTCGCGGAGTTGGTCGCTGAGAATGCGACTGCAACGTTAGGCAGGATCAATGCGGGTCAGGTTGCATTGGAGATCACGCGAATCTCTGCCGACTGTTGGTTTAGGTTGCCGAGTGAGTTCACGATGATAGCGAAGGCTCTGTTGAATCTTGATCGGATCGTGTTCACTCTTGATCCGAATTTTGATCCGAACGCTGTGATTCGTCAGCGGTCGATGGAAATCTTGCAGCAGAACCTTTTGAAGAGTGTGACTCCGGCAAACTTGATCGGAAGCGCCGTTGAGGTGAAGGAGTTTGTTGAAAGACTGCCGTCGCGCATCAACAAGATTTTGGACACGGTCGGCGAAAACCAACTGCGTTTCAAGGTAGATGCGATTGACGAAAAGGTAGTTTTAGAAGGACTGCAGAAAGTCGCGAACCGCATCACACTGGGTCTGGTTCTGGCCGCATTGATCGTTGGTGCCGCGATGTTGATGCGGGTAGAGACTTCATTCCGAATTCTTGGCTATCCGGGGTTTCCTTTGATCTTCTTCTTGCTGGCCGCCATCGCCGGGATTGGACTGATGATCAGCATTGTCTTTTATGATGTGAAACACGAAGACAAGGACTAGGGATTAGCAAAAAGGAGAAAG